>NZ_JAVRQI010000022.1:0-51572 GCF_031854425.1 Paracoccus broussonetiae
CGGCTCGAAAGCGGGCTTCCTGCAGGCCACCGTCGCATTCGGACTGGCCAGGGACGAGCTGAAGGACGAATTCAGCGACTATCTCGCAGACATCATGTCCATGCGGAAGGCCGCTGAATAACGATGACGGACAAGGTTCTTGTGACGGGCGGCGCGGGCTATATCGGTTCGCACGCCTGCAAGGCGCTGCGTGACGCGGGATTCATCCCGGTCACTTACGACAATCTTTGCACCGGCTGGCGCGATGCCGTGAAATTCGGCCCCTTCGAACAGGGCGACCTGATGGATCGTGCGCGCCTGGACGAGGTGTTCGCGATCCACAAGCCCGTTGCGGTCATGCATTTCGCCGCCCTGAGCCAGGTCGGCGAGGCAATGCGCGAACCGGGGAAATACTGGCGCGGCAATGTCTCGGCATCGCTGAACCTGATCGAGGCGACGCTGGCTGCCGGGGTCGGGAATTTCGTCTTTTCCTCGACCTGCGCGACCTATGGCGATCATGATGGCGTCGTGCTGGACGAGATGACGGCCCAGGCACCGCTGAACGCCTATGGCGCCAGCAAGCGCGCGATCGAGGATATGCTGAAGGATTTCGGCGCCGCCGACGGCCTTCGCTCGGTCATCTTCCGCTATTTCAACGTGGCGGGTGCAGATCCCGATGGCGAGGTGGGCGAGTTCCACCAGCCCGAGACGCACCTGATCCCGCTGATCCTTGACGCGATCGACGGCAAGCGCGACGCCCTGACCATTCACGGTACCGATTATCCCACCCAGGACGGCACCTGCATCCGTGACTATGTCCATGTCATGGATCTTGTGGATGCGCATGTGCTGGGGCTGCGCCACTTGCTGGCGGGCAATGTTCCGCGCGGCGCGCAGGACGTCTTCTGCCTTGGCACCGGCAACGGGTTCTCGGTGCGCGAGGTGATCGACAATTCGCGCCACGTCACCAATCGCCCGATCCCGATGGTCGAAGGACCGCGGCGGGGCGGCGACGCGGTCAAGCTGGTCTCGGGCAGTGGCAAGGCCATGTCAGTGCTGGGCTGGGACCCGGTGCGGTCGACCCTGCCGCAGATGATCGGCGACGCGTGGCGCTGGCACCAGCACGGCGGATATGAGCGCTGATCCGGCGATCCTGCTGGATGTCTCGCGCCTGATCTCACGGCTGGGGAAGGGTCCGGCGACCGGTATCGACCGTGTCGAGGCCGAGTGGCTGGCCCATCTTGGCCAAAGCGCGCCGCCCTGCCTGCTGTTGGCCCGTGTCCGACGCGGGCAGTTGCTTCTGCCGTGCGAGGCCGGGCGCAAGATCCTTGACTGGCTTTCGGGCCGGGTCGAGGATTTGCCCGACCCCGTGCTGATCGACCGGCTTCGCGGACGCCAGGACCTGAGCGCGCGCGCCGAAGCGGCGCTACGGCGGATGGCACTGCATGCGGCAGGGCCGGCGGGGCGAGGCATCGCGGCCCGCGCCGCTGCCTTGCTGGGCGGGGACGCAATCTACCTGAATGTCGGGCACAGCAACCTGTCGGCGCCGCTTCTGGCCGGGCTCGGCGCGCTGCGCCGGGTCGTGCTTGTCCACGACACGATCCCGCTGGACCATCCCGAATTCACCCGCGCCGGACAATCCGCGAAGTTCCGCGAGCGTCTTGCCGCGGTTCTGGGCCATGCCGACCAGATCCTGGCCATTTCGGGCGCGACGCGGGATGCGATTTTGGGCTGGCGCGACCGGATGGGCGTTCCGGCAGGAGCGGATATCTTTGTCGCGCCAATCGGGACGCGGCTTGCCGTCCCCGCGCCCCTGTCTGCGCAGATTGCGCCGGACCGGCCGTATTTCGTCACCCTTGGCACGATCGAGCCGCGCAAGAACCATGCGCTGCTTCTGGATTGCTGGGAGACGATGGCCCGCCGCCTGCCGGCCGAGGCGATGCCCGGCCTTGTCATCATTGGTCGGCGTGGCTGGGAAAATCATGTGACCTTCGCGCGCTTGGACCGCTGTCCGGCGAATGGGGTGGTGCGCGAGTTCTCGAATCTGGACGACGGGGCCGTAGCGGGGCTGCTGGACGGCTGCCATGCCCTGCTGATGCCAAGCCGGGCCGAGGGCTTCGGTCTGCCCTATACCGAGGCCGCGGCGCGCGGCATCCCGGTGCTCAGCGCGCCACTGCCGGTCGCGCGCGAATTGCTGGGCGACTATGCCCGCTATCTTTCCCCCG
The DNA here is from genome assembly GCF_031854425.1 of Paracoccus broussonetiae. Lineage (NCBI taxonomy): Bacteria > Pseudomonadati > Pseudomonadota > Alphaproteobacteria > Rhodobacterales > Paracoccaceae > Paracoccus > Paracoccus broussonetiae. The sequence goes on from NZ_JAVRQI010000022.1 coordinate 2,205, forward strand.
ACGATGCCGGACAATGGGCCGACGCCGTGATCGAGATCGCCGCACGGCCCGTCTTGCGGCACCCGGCGCTGGCCGTGCCGCAATGGGATGCACATTTTGCCGCTGTGGAAGGGCTCATGCGCGAAGGATTGCACCCACGGTCGGCGGCGGCTATGCCGGGCTAAAAGCGAAGATTCCCGTGAAGCGACTGTTCAGGATCACCCGGCGAAAGTTGCGACTCCGTGTCCGTCGGCAATATTTGCTGGGGCGCGCGATCCGGCGGCGGCATCGCCTGCACCCGATTGCGGTGCGGACCCGGCGCATTCGGCGCGGCGATATCCTATTGTTCATGTCGATCCGCAACGAAAAGGTGCGGCTGCCCTATTTCCTGGAATATTACCGGCGCATGGGGGTCCAGCATTTCCTGGTCGTCGATAATGGCTCGGATGATGGCGGGCTGGAATATCTGAGCGAGCAGATGGATGTTTCCGTCTGGCTGACCCATTCCAGTTACAAGGATTCCCGTTTCGGGATGGATTGGATCAACTGGCTGCTGTTCCGCCACGGTGTCGGGCATTGGTGTCTGACCGTCGATCCCGACGAATTCCTGATCTATCCGCATCACGATACCCGGCCGCTGAAGGCCCTGACGGATTGGCTGGACGCCTCTGCGATCAAATCCTTTTCGTCGATGCTGCTGGACATGTATCCCAAGGGTCCGCTTCATGCCCGCACCTATGCGGAGGGTGAGGATCCGTTCCAGATCGCAAGCTGGTTCGATCCGGCGAATTACACGATCCGCAAGAATGGCGAATACGGCAACCTGTGGATCCAGGGCGGGCCGCGCAGCCGCGCATTCTTCCATGACAATCCCGCCCAGGGACCGGCGCTGAACAAGATCCCGCTGGTGCGCTGGGAACGGTCATATGTCTATGTCAGCTCGACCCACATGCTGCTGCCGCGTTCGCTGAACGTGGTCTATGACGAGGATGGTGGCGAAAAGGCCTCGGGCTGCCTGCTTCATGCAAAGTTCCTGTCCACCTTTGCCCAGAAATCCGCTGAAGAGCTTGAGCGGCGGCAGCATTACTCGGACAGCCAGGAATACATGGCCTATCACTCGGGCCTTCAGGACGAGCAGGATTTCTGGTGCGAGGAATCGCGCCGATATGAAGACTGGCGCCAACTGGAGGATCTGGGACTGATCTCCAAGGGGAACTGGGCATGACGGCCCCCGAACATGAACCGCCCGTTCCATTGCGCGGCGGCAAGGTCCGGCTGGGCATCGTCATGCTGTGCCACAACGAATTGCCGTTGGCCGCCCGCATGGCCGAGGTCTGGGCGGCTGGTGGGGCGGTCGTGGCAATCCATATCGACGCCAAGGTTTCGGCCATGGAGGTCGCCACCATGAAGGCCGACCTCGACCGGTTCGAGGACGTGGTGTTTTCCCGTCGCCATCCCTGCGAATGGGGCAGCTTCAGCCTGGTCCGCGCCACCCAGGATGCAGCAGCGCTGTTGCTGGACCGGTTCGAGGACGTGAGCCATGTGATGGTCGTGTCGGGATCGTGCCTGCCGCTCCGGCCGGTTGCGGACCTGATCGCCTTCCTGTCGCGCCATCCCAATCGTGATTTCATCGAAAGCGTGACCGCCGAGGATGTCGGCTGGACCGTCGGCGGGCTGAACGAGGAACGCTTTACCCTGCGCTTCCCCTTTGCCTATCGCCGTCGGCGCAAGCTATTCGACCGCTATGTCGAGCTGCAGCGCCGCCTGAAGTTCAAGCGCCGCATCCCCGAAGGACTGGTCCCGCATCTTGGGTCGCAATGGTGGTGCCTGACGCGGGTGACGCTGCACGCGATTCTTGCCGATCGCCGCCGTCCCGAATTCGACCGATATTTCAACCGCGTCTGGATCCCGGACGAAAGCTATTTCCAGACGCTGGCGCGGCTGCATTCGAACCGGATCGAAAGCCGCTCGCTGACGCTTGCCAAGTTCGACGACCAGGGCAAGCCATATATGTTCTACAACGACCACCGCCAGATTCTCGAGGAATCGCGCTGCTTCGTCGCGCGCAAGATCTGGCCGCGGGCGACGGCGCTTTACACCTATTTCCCGCGCCCGGTGCATGGCGAACCTTCGGCGGCAGAGCCCCAGCCCGAGCGGCTTGACCGCATCATCGGACAGGCCGTCAGCCGGCGCCGCCTGGGCAGGCCGGGACTGTACATGCAGAGCCGCTTTCCCATGAAGGACCGTGAGAACGGCAAGACCTCGGCCCCCTATGCGGTGATGCAGGGGTTTTCGGACCTGTTCCCCGGTTTCGAACCCTGGCTTGCCGAACGGGTCGATGCCGATGTCCACGGCCATCTTCTGTCGCAAGACGGGGTCGAATTTTCCAACCGCTCGCGAATTGGTCCGGGGGGGCTCAGCGACAGCGCGGCGCTGCGCGATCTGGACCCGCGTGGCTTTGTCGCCAACCTGATCCGCATGTCCCAGCGGATGCAGGTGATCCAGTACAGCCCGCGTGACCAGCAGAACCTGAACTGGTTCATGGCGACCGATCCAAATGCACAGTTCTATGTCATCACCGGGGCCTGGGCGGTGCCGCTGCTGCATTCTGGCATGCCCTTCGACGACATCCGGCGCATTGCCGCCGTGCTTCAGCGGATCGAGCTTGAGCAGATGGGTGTGCTGAACTCGGTCTGGCTGAAGGCGCGCACCCGGATCTGGGACCTAGGCGATTTCTGTTCGCGCCCGGCAGGAGTGCTGCGCAGCGTCCTGCGCGAATTGGGGGGTGATCCGGACATGTCCGCGAACCTTCCCGAGATGCGGGAACTGGCCGGAATGGGCCGCTTTCTGCAGCGATTGCGCAATGCGGGTCTGCGTCCGCAACTGATGGGCGAATTCCCCGTCGTCGAACCGGTCCCGAGCAAGGAAAGCATGTGACATGACCCAGACCTTTCAGCGCTTCGTCATCTTCGCCGAAATGCGGACAGGGTCGAACCTGCTTGAGGCGACGCTGAACGCACTGAAGCGCGTCACCTGCTTCGGAGAGGCCTTCAACCCCTACATGATGGGCTGGCCCGACAAGGATGAACTGAAGGGCATCACCAAGGCCGAGCGGGACGAGGATCCGCATCGCCTGCTGGCCGCGATCTTCGACAAGCCGAACCACCTGCCGGGCTTTCGCTATTTCCACGACCACGATCCGCGGGTCTTCGATGCGATCATGGACGACCGGGCCTGCGCCAAGATCATCCTGACCCGCAACCCGGTCGACAGTTACGTCTCGACCGCGCTGGCCCGCGCCACGAACCAGTGGAAGCTGAACGAGACCGAGACCCCGATCCCTGCCGCCGCCCGGTTCGAGCCCGAGGAGTTCCGGCAGGTCGCGTCGGAGGTCGAGGAGTTTCAGCTGCGCATCCAGCATCGCCTGCAGGTGACCGGTCAATCGGCCTTCTGGCTGGGATACGAGGATCTGCGCGATACCGGGGTCATGACCGGACTTTTGCACTGGATGGGGCGGACAGACCTGGAAAAGGTCGCACCCGCCAGCGACCAGGTGCCGCAAAATCCTCGTGAACTGTCCGAAAAGGTTTCGAATTTTCAGGAAATGCAGACCGCGCTGTCGGAGCTGGATCCCTTCATGCTGCGCCGGATTCCGAATTTCGAACCGCGCCGCGGTCCGGCGGTGCCTTCGTTCCTGGCAGCCGAGGCAGGCAAGGGGCTGGTCTTCATGCCGATCAAGGGCGGGCCGGGTGACAGGATCAGCGCATGGTTGCGCCACATCGGCGAAGTGACGGGCGACCTGAACCAGAACAGCCTGCGCCAGTGGAAGCGTGACCATATCGGGCATCGCAGTTTTACCGTCCTGCGCCATCCGCTGCGGCGCGCCTGGTCCGCGTTCGAGGCACTTCTGCAAGGCGGAAATGCCGAGCTGCGCGACCTGATGCGGCAGGTCCATCGCGTGGCCCTGCCGCGAGAAGTGGACCTTCCGGACCTGACCGACAGCCGACGGGCCGAGCTGTTCGAAACCTTCCTGGACTTCCTGCGTCGCAACGTGAACGGCCAGACCTCGTTGCCGACGCATCCGGGCTGGGCGAGCCAGGCCGAGGTTCTGTCGGGCTTTTCGCGATTCGGCGCGCCGGACATGGTGCTGCGCGAATCCGATCTGGAGCGTGAGATTGGATGGCTGGCCAGCAGCGTGGGCATCCGGCAGGCCCCCTCGCTGCCGCAGGCGACCGAGCGCTTCCCGGAATTCCTGAACGACCAGAAGCTGCGCGGCGCGGCAAAGCGCGCCTATCTGCGTGACTACGTCGCCTATGGTTTCGGCGGTCAGCCCTGACGGCGCGCGGCCAAGCGGTGATCAGCCCTGCGGGGTCATTGCCTTGCGTTGGCGGTTGCGTTCCAGCCCAAGGTGACGTTCGCGCCAGATGATCAGGATGCCCGCGGTGATGACCAGCGCCGCGCCCGCCAGCATTACAAGGGTCGGAGCCTCGCCAAAGACGAACCAGCCGATCAGCAGCGCCAGCAGCATCGAGGCATATTCGAACGGTGCAATCAGCGAGGCATCGGCATAGCGATAGGCCGAGGTCAGAAGGATCTGCCCCAGCCCGCCCAGCAATCCGATCGTGATCAGCAGCGCCGCCGTGCGCAGATCCGGCATTACCCAGCCAAAGGGCAATGTCAGCAGGCTGAGCAGCGTCGACGTGACCGAAAACCAGAAGACGATGGCCGAGGTCCGCTCTTCCTGCACCATCTTGCGCACGAAGATCATCGCAAGCGCGGTGCAGGACGCTCCCGCCAGCGTGACGACCGTGCCCAGGCTTTCGCGCAGGTCCATTTCGGCCCCGGTGGTCAGGCGCGGGGACAGCACAATCACCACGCCCAGAAGCCCCATCACCACCATGCTGATGCGGAACAGATGGACCTCTTCGCCCAGAAACATCGCGGCGAAGATGACGGTCAGCAGCGGCGCGGCATAGCCGATCGCGGTGACTTCGGGAAAGGGCAGCAGCGACAGCGCCCAGAACCCCAGTCCCATCGCCATCGTGCCGATCACGCCACGATAGAAATGTCCCATCGGGCGATAGGTCTGCAGCCCGACGCCCAACTCTCCGCGCCAGAGCAGCCAGACGAGAATCACCGGGATTGCGAAAAAGGATCGGAAAAAGACCTGCTGACCGGGCGGCACGCCAAGGCCGCTGGCCGAGGTCGCCTTGATGATCGACGCCATGACGGTGAACACCATCACGCTGACGCATTTGAGCAGGATACCGCGCAGAGGACTTGGAGGCGTAGGAATCATGTCAGTCTTTGGCAGGCCCATTGCGCCGCGTCTGCCACGGCGGGGTCGGGATCATGCGCCAAGGCTTCCGCGACTGGACGCAGATGTGCAAGCCCCGAATTGCCGATTGCGTAAAGCACATTCCTGACCATGCGATTTCTGCCGATCCGCTTGATCGGACTGCCGGAAAATCTTTCGCGGAAGGCGGCGTCATCCAGCGCCGCCAGCTCGGCCAGGGCAGGGGCGCCGTGTGGGCCGTGATAGCGCAGCTCGGTCGCGGCCTGGGCGAACTTGTTCCAGGGGCAGGCGGCAAGGCAGTCGTCGCAACCATAGATCCGGTTGCCCAGCAGCGGGCGCAATTCTGGATCGACCGGTCCCTTGTGTTCGATCGTCAGATAGGAAATGCAGCGCCGCGCATCCAGTTGATAGGGGGCTGGAAAGGCCCCGGTCGGACAGACGTCAAGGCAGGCCCGGCACGATCCGCAATGCGACACCTCTGCGGCATCTTTCGGCAGGTCCAGGGTGGTGAAGATCGAGCCAAGAAAGAACCAGCTTCCCAGCTCACGCGAAAGCAGGTTGGTGTGCTTGCCTTGCCAGCCCAGCCCGGCCGCCTGCGCCAGCGGTTTTTCCATGACCGGGGCAGTGTCGACGAACACCTTGATCTCGCAACCGGTCAGGTTGACCAGCCAACCGCCCAGTCGCTTCAGCCGCTTCTTGACCAGATCGTGGTAATCCTTGCCCTGGGCATAGACGCTGACTGCGCCCCGGTCGGGATGGGCCAGAACCTCGGTCGGGTCGTGTTCAGGGGTGTAAAGCTCGGCCAGCATGATGACCGAGCGCGCCTGTGGCCACAGGGCATCGGGCGCTGCGCGCCAATTGGTGCGTTCGGCCATCCATTCCATCTGGCCGTGGCGTTCGTCGGCAAGGAACTCGGCCAGGCGGTCGGGCAGGCGGGGATCGGCGTCGGGTGCGCAAATGCCAAGGGCCGAGAAACCCTCGGCCCGCGCCTGCTCCTCTAGCCGGGAACGGATATCGACAGGATCAGAAATCCAGGAGCGCATAATGCGGCGCCGGGTGAACGCCCGGCAGATGGTCGGCCAGAAGGCTGCGGAAGGCCGGGCGCGACTTGATCTTGGCATACCATTCCTGCACCTCCGAGGAATGGGTCCAGTCCACGTCCGAAATATAGTCGAGGCAGGACAGATGCGCGGCGGCGGCGAAATCGGCCAGCGTCATCACGTCGCCCGCCAGCCAGCGCCGATGCTCCAGCAGGGATTTCATATAATCCATGTGATAGCGGATCGCAGACAGCCCCGCCTTGACGGTGCGCGAGTCGGGATAGCCAAGCCGCATCACCTTTTTCCAGACCCGTTCGTTCATCACGGGACGGGTGCATTCGGCGCTGAACTTGTCGTCGAACCACGAACACAGGCGGCGCACCTCGAACCGGTCGATCGCCGAATGCGGCATCAGCGCGGGAGAGGGGTATTTTTCGTCGAGATACTCGCAGATCGCCTGGCTTTCGGCCAGAAGCCGCCCGTCCATCCGCAGCACCGGAAGCTTGCCTGCCGGGTTGCGGCGCAGGATTTCGGACCCCGGTTCCCAATATCGGTCCTCGACCAATTCGACCTCGATCCGTTTTTCGGCCAGCACCAGTCGGACCTTGCGGCAGAAGGGCGACAGGGCAATGTGGTAAAGCCGGATCGTGGAATTGCTGGAAGAAGTATTCATCTGGGGAAAGCACCGGGGGAATTTCGCGGACAGCCTGTGATACGCTTCGCCCGTCGCGGTTTCAACAAGGTTGGATTCAGCGCGGCAGGATCAGGCAGGAATCGCGCCCGTCGCTGCGGATCGTGGCCGCGCCATCGGCGATTGCCCGCGCGCGTGCCGACCCTGTCTTGGGCTTGCGCGTCTTCGGCGCCGGCAGGATCGAGGCCAGGGCCGCCGCCTGCCGCGACGACAGCTTGTCGGGCGTGGTTCCGAAGTGATGCTTGGCGGCGGCCGAGATCCCGAAGACGCCCGGTCCAAATTCGGCCAGGTTCAGATAAACCTCGACGATGCGGCGCTTGGACCAGAGTGCCTCGATCATCGGGGTGTAGACCGTCTCAAGCACCTTGCGCGGCCAGCTTCGCCCCTGCCACAGGAAGACGTTCTTCGCCGTCTGCTGGGAAATGGTCGAGGCACCGCGGCTGGATCCCGAATGGATCACGCGTCGGATCTCGATCATGTCGAAGCCCCAATGGTTGCAGAAATTGGCATCCTCGGCCGCGACCACGGCCCGCACCATGTCCGGAGAGATGTCCGACAGCCTTGTCCATTCGCGCGGCGTGCCGGGATACTGCCGGGTTTCGGTCAGGATGGTCCAGCTGGTCGGAGGGTTGATGAACGAGAACAGGAAGACCAGCACGAACATCAGCGCCAGCAGCCTGACCCCGATCCAGCGGATCCAGCCGCCCAGCCACATCAGCCCCCGGCGCAGGAAACGCCAGCGCCCGGCCGGGCGCGGACGTCGCGCCTTGGGCTTGGCCGGTGCTTCAACCGGCTGCGGGGGGTCTGTGATGCTTTCGCGGCGGCGGGGCATGGGCGCGTCCTGTCACGCCAATGCCCATTGCGTCAAGCATTTGGATCGCCGCTCAGGGGGTCTCGGGCGCGGCGGTCGACCCCGGTTGCGCCGCAGGCTGCGTCGCGGGCACGCTGGCGGGCGCATCCGCCTGCGGAATACCCATCGCGGTGCCCAGCTTGCCCCCGGCAAAGGCCTCGCGCAGTTTCTGCTCCTGTTCGTCCGGCAGCGAGGACTGCAAGACGCGTCCGCGCAGCTGGAAGCCCTCAAGCCGCGCCAGCACCTTGTCAGCGGTCATCTTGCGCACAAGGATGAACACGGCCGAGCCATTCGGCGGGATCGAGCGTCCGATCTCGCGCATGAAGTCGTCGTTGATCCCGATATCCGTCAGCCGCCCCGCGATCGCCCCCGAGGCCGCGCCCACGGCCGCGCCGATAAGCGGATTCAGGAACAAAAGCCCGACCAGAGTGCCCCAGAACCCGCCGCCCACGGCCCCGGCCGCGGTCAGGTTCACCGGCTGGTGCAGCTGGATATCGTCTGCCGTCGGACGGGTGACGACCACTGCGTCCTCAAGCTGGATCAGGTATTCCTTTTGCATCTTCACCAGTTCGCTGCGCAGCTCGAACCCGGTGGCTTCGTCGTCGAAGGCAATCACAAGCAGATCGGACATGGACGGGATCCTTGTTGATGGAAGTGCGGGAGTTTCGCGGCCCCGCGGCGGGGGAACGCCCAAAGGCGCCAAGCTGTTCCCCAAGATGCAAGTTGCCGCGTCGGAAAGGGAATTTCGTTCCCCTGGGTGCATCCGGGCTTGTCACCGGCCCGCTCGATGGTGCCAAATGGCACCCGAACCATCCATCCCGTCACTTGGCCCAGAGGTGCAGATGCTGATCCAGCTTGTCCAGATCGAGGTCCATCCGGGCAAGCGCGACGCCTTTGTCGAAGCCTTCCGCCTGAACTGGGAAGGCGCGCGGACCGAACCCGGCTGCATCCGCTTCGACCTGCTTTGCGATCCCGAGGATGAGAACAGCTTTTCCGTCTATGAGTTGTTCGAGGACGAGGCCGCGCTGGACGCGCACCGGGCCACGGACCACTATCGCCGCTGCGTCGCGCTGATCGACCCGCTGATGGCGGGGCGGCGCAGCAAGCGGTTCTTCGCCCCCGTTCTTGTCGAAGGGCGCGCCGCCGACCGCCCCTAGCGTTCCAATCTCTCCTCGCCGCAAGAGAACTGCCCCGACATGCCGAACCCCCTTCGTCCCTATCGCTCTCGCCTGCGCAGGCTGCTTGGCCAGCCCGATCCGGATTTCCTGGCCGGTGCGCTGGAAAGCTGGGAAGAAGCACCGGGAGGCGTCGTGCATATCCGACCCGCCCTGTCCTTGCCGGGTCAGGTCGAGCGGATCAGGTCCAGCGTCTTCGCGACGCTGGCGGATACGGTCAACGCCCTGACGCTGGAAGGCGACGTGCGCGAGGGGCCAACCCTGGGCTGGCGCTTCCGCAATGTCGATCTTGTCGACGGCGTACTTTACCGCGACGGGGCCGAGCTGCACCTGCGCAGCCGCCGCAACCGGCTGGGGCTGGCCTTCCGGCCCCGGCAGACGGCCAGCGGCGCGCTGTATGAAAGCTGGAACACGAATCGCTGGTTCGGAAGCTGGCTGATGGATGCGCTGGTGGCATGGCCGCTGGCCGAACGGACCGGAGAGCCACTGACCACGGCGCCGCCTCCGCCCGTTGGCGGCCATGCCGCGCGCTATGAGGAGCTGTTGGGCGTCGATCCGATGCGTATGCCCGCTGCTGTGCATTTCGACGACCTGATCGTATTTTCGGACCTGGCCAACAACCCCGACAAATGGCGCCGCCAGCATGAGCTGCGGTCGAAGCTGCTGGCCGGTCGCAACCCCGAACCGGTTCCCGGCGTCTTCCTGATCCGCGGCACCGGGGGCGACCTGCGCCTGCTGAAGAACGAGCGCGAACTGGCCGAGCGGCTGGCGACCGAACGGGGCTTCCGTATCCTTGATCCCCTGTCCGCAAGCGTGGACGAGCTGATCGAAGCCTGCGGCGCCGCGCGCGCCATCGTCGGCGTCGAAGGCAGTCAGCTTGTCCACGGGATGATCGTTGCGCCGCCCGATGCAGCGATCCTGCCCATCCAGCCCCCCGACCGGGTCGCCGCCACGCTGAAGCAGCTGAGCGACCGGCTGGGGCAGCGTTACGGCCTGCTGGTGGCCGAGGGCAATGACACCGTCTTCACCCTCGACTGGCGCGATCTGGCCGCGACGCTGGACCTTTTCGACTGAACGGTCACTCCCCGCGCGGGAAGCGCTTGGATTCCTCAAGAACGTTCAGGTCCATGTGATTGCGCATGTAGCGCTCGGCCGCGGGCTGGACGGGCTGATGGTCCCATGACTGATAGCCGCCGTTCCGCAAGGCCTCATAGACGACCCAGCGGCGGGCCTGGCTTTGCCGGACCTCGTCGTCATAGGCGGGCAGATCCCAGCGCTGCGCCGCCATGTCCCGCATCCGCTGAAGCACCAAGGCTGCGGCAGGATCGGTCGCGCGGTTCACGCGCTCACCGGGGTCATCGGCCAGATTGAACAGCAGTTCGGGGTCGGCAAGGCAGGCGATGTATTTCCAGTCACCGTCCCGCAGCGCGACCAGGGGCGTGATCGATCCCTCGGCCGCATATTCCATGGCGACCGGACCCCGTTGTTCCGCGCCATGCGCCAATGAGCTGCCGTCGGTCCAGGGCATGACCTGATCCATAGGAATGCCCGCGAGGTCGCAGATCGTGGGCAGGACATCGATGGTCGAAACCGGAGTCGCGATCCGTCCCGGCGTCATTTCGGTCGAGGCGATCATCAGCGGCACCCGCGCCGACGGTTCGTGGAAGCTCATCTTGAACCACATGCCGCGTTCGCCCAGCATTTCACCGTGATCGGACAGGAACACCACGACGGCCTCCTGCCGGCTGCGCTCCAGCACGTCCAGGATCTCGCCCAGCTTGTCGTCGACATAGCTGATATTCGCGAAATAGCCCTGCCGCGCGTGGCGGATGTGGTCGCGCGTCACGTCTAGCCCGCGCCAGTCGCAGGCGTCCATCAACCGGCGCGAGTGCGGGTCCATGTCGTCATACGGGACGGCTTCGGGCGGCTCCAGTTCGGGGATGCCCTCGTAAAGATCCCAGTATTTCTTCCGCGCCACGAAGGGGTCGTGGGGGTGGGTAAAGCTGACGGTCAGGCACCAGGGCCGCTCGTCCCCCCCGCGAGAGAGATCATAAAGCTTGCGGCAGGCGTGATAGGCGACCTCGTCGTCATATTCATATTGGTTGGTGATCTCGGCCACGCCCGCGCCGGTGACCGAGCCAAGGTTGTGATACCACCAGTCGATCCGCTCGCCCGGCTTGCGGTAATCCGGGGTCCAGCCGAAATCGGCGGGATAGATATCGGTGGTCAGCCGTTCCTCGAAGCCGTGCAGTTGGTCGGGGCCGACGAAATGCATCTTGCCCGACAGACAGGTCTGATATCCCGCGCGGCGCAGGTGATGCGCATAGGTCGGGATGTCCGAGGCGAACTCGGCCGCATTGTCATAGACCCGCGTCCGGCGCGGCAACTGGCCTGACATGAAACTGGCCCGCGCGGGCGAACAAAGTGGGCTTGCCGTATAGGCGTTGGAAAAGCGCGTCGACCTTTCGGCCAGCTTGCGCAGGTTCGGCACGTGCAGGAAGTCTGCCGGGCCGTCGGGGAATAGCACCCCCGACAGCTGGTCGACCATGACGATCAGGATATTCGGTCGCGTCACTTATTTCACCGAGGCCATGACCGCTTCTGCGCCGGGCTTGCCGTCCAGCGTCGTCACGCCGTCCAGCCATTTCGCCACCGCCTCGGGGTTGTCCGCGATCCAGGCCTTGGCCGCATCGGCGGGATCGGCTCCGTCGTCCAGGATCTTGCCCATCAACACGTTTTCCTGGTCGACGGTAAAGGTCAGCTGCTTGAACAGCTTCGCTGCGTTGGGGCAGCCCGACACCCAGTCCTTGCGGGCGACAGTGTGGACGGTTGCGCCACCGTAATCCGGTCCGAATTCCACGTCGCCGCCCGACAGGTAGGTGATCTTCAGGTTCACGTTCATCGGATGGGGCGCCCATGCCAGGAAGACCGAGGGCTTGCCCGCGGCGTCATTGCGCGCGACCTGCGCCAGCATCGCCTGCTCGCCGGATTCGACCAGTTCCCAATCGCCCAGGCCGAACTTGTCATCCTCGATCATCTTGGCGATGGACTGGTTCGCGGGCGCGCCCGGTTCGATCCCATAGATCTTGCCCCCGAAGGCATCCTTTTGCGCGTCGAGATCGGCGAAATCCTTGATGCCCAACGATCCGGCCGCATCGGTCACGGCCAGTGTGAACTTGGCACCGGTCAGGTTCTGGACCAGTTCCTCGGTCTTGCCCGAGGCTTCCAGATCATCGCGGAACTTCTGCTGCGCGGGCATCCAGTTGCCCAGGAAGACATCGGTCTCGGCGTTCTTCAGCGCCTCGTAGCCGATCGGGACCGACAGGGTCTTGATGTCGGGCTTGTAGCCCAACCCCTCAAGCACGGCGCGCGCCACGCCGTTGGTTGCGGTGATGTCGGTCCAGCCGGGATCGGACAGGCGCACGGTGCCGCAGGTTCCGGCATCGTCGGCGATTGCGGGCAGGGCACAGACCAGCGCCAGGACCGCGGCGCCGCTGAAGGGAAGGATTCGGGACATGCTGTCGCCTCTCATCTTGTCAGGGCGGAGGGCCGCCGGGGAATGACAATGAACCCATAGCCGGACCTCATGCGCAAGAACAGAGCGGGGCGTCGGGTGGGAAGGCCCCCTGATTCCGGGTCCTTTCCAGCCGGACGAAACCGGACGTGCGCCCCGCCGGCGGGGTGGTGGCCCGTCACGATTCGTCCCCAGTCGACCGGCCAGGAAGCGGGTTGACGCCTTGATGCATGTTCGGCGCGAAGGGGGTTCAATAATTTCAGCCGAAAGTTGTCCATTTGGATAGCATTTTGGGCGAAGCAGTTAACCATCTACACGCCATAGTTGCGCTAGCTTGCGCCGAAGCGACTGTCCACTTTCGGCGAGGCCTATCCTGCGCAACTTCATTTGTACCGCCCTTGGGGCGACCGCCTTTCTTGCCTGTCTTCTGCCCGCCGCCGCCGCGGACTGGTCGGGTTGTTATGGCGGGGTCAGTCTTGGAGTCGCGCGGGCCAAATCCGACATCACCGACAAGCCGTTCCGCGAGGGGCCGTTTGCCGGGGCAGGCGTGGGTTGGAACGGTGCGCCCCATACCGTCTCTGCGGATGGAACCAGCGCGGCGCTGGGCGGGACACTGGGCTGCGACCGGCAGTTCCAGAACGGCGGCGACGGCGCCTTTATCCTTGGCGCGGCGATGGACCTGAGCGCGCTGAATGCGGGCGGCGATGTGTCGTTTCCGGGGGCCGGGGCCGATACAACCGTCGATTTCAAGGTGAAGAACACCGCAAGCCTGCGCCTGCGCGCCGGCTATGCCCAGGATGACAAGCTGTTCTATGTCACCGGTGGCTATGCGCGCGGGGATATCGATGCCGGCGCGCGGGACCATGCGCCCCCGGCCATGATGGAGGTCTCGGGCGGGGGTGGCAGGTCGGGATGGGTCCTCGGCGCGGGCGTCGAATGGCGCATCGCCGAAAACCGCAGCCTGGATTTCAGCCTGCTGCATTACGACTTCGGCAGCGTGAGCGCGACCGGCGCGGCCGAGGATCCGGCGGGCGCATTCCCGCGCTTCGAGAATGAGGTCACTGCCGACGTGCTGCGCGTCGGCATGAACTGGCATTTCTGATGGCCGTGACCGCGGCATTGCCCGACGCTCCGGCAGGGGGCGTCGATGCGGCAAATCCCGAGCCGCTTGTCACCTGTTCGGCCGACTTCTCGCACTGGCTTGAAACGCAGGACATCGCGCTTGCGCTGACCACCTATCAGGCGGGGCGGCTGTTCTTCGTCGGGCGGAAACCCGATGGCGGCATCCGCGCGCATGAGCGGCTGATCGAAAACTGCCAGGGTCTGTGGACCGACGGGCAAAGCCTTTGGACCAGCAGCGCCTTCATGCTCTGGCGGTTCGAGAATGTCCTGCAGCCGGGCCAAGCGATGCAGGGGGGCGCCGATCGCAGATTCGCCCCGGTCGAGGGACGCGTAACCGGGAAGATCGACCTGCATGACATCGCAATGACCCAGATCGACGGCGCGCCGCGCCCGATCTTCGTCAACACGCTTTGCAATTGCCTTGCCACGATCAGCGACCGCGATTCCTTTCGCCCGCTGTGGATGCCCCGGTTCATCAGTGCGCTGGTGGCCGAGGATCGCTGCCATCTCAACGGGCTGGCGATGGACGGGACGCGCCCTGCCTATGTCACTGCTGTCGGGACCTCTGATGTCGCCGACGGTTGGCGTGACCAGCGGCAGGCAGGGGGCGTGGTGATCGATGTCGCCAGCGGCGAGATTGCGGCGGCGGGTCTGTCCATGCCGCATTCGCCGCGGCTTTATCGTGGCAGGCTTTGGCTGCTGAATTCGGGCACGGGGGAATTCGGGCAGATAGATCTGCGGGATGGCAGTTTTACGCCCCTGTGTTTCTGCCCCGGCTTCGCGCGGGGCCTGGCCTTCAGCGGCAACCATGCAGTGATCGGCCTGTCGCTGCCGCGTCATGGCGGCAGCTTTTCCGGGCTGGAGCTTGACCAGCGACTTGCCCGGAAATCCGCGACGCCACGCTGCGGGCTTCTGGTTGTCGACCTGACCTCGGGCCGGGTCGAGCATTGGCTGCGCTTCGGTCACACCATTACCGAGCTGTACGACACGGCCGTCCTGCCACGGACACGCATGGCCGAGGCCATAGGTTTCCGCAACGACGACATCAGGCGGGAAATCCGCCCCGAGATCCGGTCCGGGACCGACCGGATCATGGCCACCCCACATCCGCGCGAAGGAGTCTGACATGGCCATCTTCCGGACCATGACCACCAATCCGACCGGCACGAACCCGGTCAGCAACGCGGTCGCCGACGTGAATGGTGACGGCAACCTGGACCTGCTCGTCGCGAACTACATCAGCGACAATGTCTCGGTGCTGCTGGGCGATGGAACCGGGGCATTTGCCCAAACCGGCCTCATGCCTGCCACCAATGGCCCGCGATCAGTTGTCACCGGCGATCTGGATGGCGACGGCGATATCGATTTCCTTGCCACGAATCTTCCGGGCAATGGCGTCACTATTGCGATGAACGACGGCACCGGCGGCTTCGTTACGTCTTACACCGCTGTTGGAACGGGTCCCCGCGGCATAGCCGTCGGGGATCTCGACGGTGACGGGGATCTTGATTTCGTCACCGCAAACTATTCGTCGAACAATCTGTCGGTCATGTTGAATGACGGCCATGGCAGCTTTGCGGCGGCACAAGGTTCTCCGCTGACGACGGGCGGTAGCCTCCCGGTCCAGATGGCGTTGGGGGATTTCAACGGGGACGGACGCCTTGATCTGGCGGTCACCAACAATTCCAACAACTCGATCGGGATCCTGTTCAACAACGGCGACGGAACCTTTGCCGCCCCGGTTACGGCGGCGACGGGGGCGGGGCCCAGGGGCATCACCGTGGGCGACGTGGACGGCGATGGCAGGGCGGACCTGATCGCAGTCAACTTCAGCGGCAACTCGGTGTCGGTCCTGCGCAACGATGGCACGGGCGGATTTGCGGCACCTGTCAATTTTGCGACCGGAAACAACCCCTATGACGTCAAGCTTGGCGATCTGGACGGGGACGGCGATCTGGACATGGTGGTGTCCAATTCTGGCTCCTCCTCGATCAGCATTCTTTTCAACGATGGCGCAGGCAACTTCACGCCTGCCAGCGGCCTGCCGCTTCCTGTCGGAATCTCTCCAGGCGGGTTGTCGCTTGCGGACTTCGATGGCGACGGCGACCTTGATATCGCGACATCGAACTTCGGTTCGAATACCAGCACCATTCTGCTGAACACCATGGCGACCTATTCGGTCACCGCGGCCTCGGCAAATGAAGGTACGGCCACCGGTTCGGGCGGTTATCTTGAGTTCACCATCACCCGCACAGCCACCTCGGAAGCCGAGAGCATGTCCTTTTCCCTTGGCGGCAGCGCGGCCGCAGGTTCCGACTATGTCGCGCCGGCAGCGATGGTCAGCTTCGCGGTAGGACAACAATCGGCCATCGTCCGCGTCGCCATTGTTCCAGATTCGCAATTCGAGGCAGATGAAAGCCTGACGCTGACCCTGACCCATGCCGATGGAGAGGGCAGGATCTCGGCCACAGAGGGCGCGGCAACCGCGATCATCGTGAATGATGACGTGGTAAACCGCGCCCCATCAGGTGCCGACCACACACTCTCTTTGAACGAGGACGGCAGCCGCGCGTTGGTGGTTTCGGATTTCGGCTTCAGCGATCCGGACGGACACGCGCTGTCGGCGGTCAGGATCACCGGCCTGCCGGGGGCAGGGCAATTGACGCTGGATGGCGTCGCCGTCACGGCAGGGCAGATGGTCGCCGTCGCCGATATCGCCGCGGGTGATCTGGTGTTTCGGCCCGCGGCGAATGGCAACGGGGCGCCCTATGCCTCGCTGACCTTTCAGGTGCAGGACAATGGCGGCACGGCGGGTGGCGGCGTCGACCTTGATCCGACGCCGAACCGGCTGACCTTCAATGTCGCGGCGGTGAACGATGCCCCTGTCCTGACCGGAGACCTGCACGCGACCGTCCGCGAAGGCGGGCGCTATGTCCTGACCGCTGCCGATATCGGCTTCAGCGATCCCGACGACAGCGGCGCGGGCGTGGTGTTCCGTGTCTCGGCCCCGGTTCATGGCGCGCTGCTGGTGAATGGCGCGGCCGCGGCCAGCTTTACTGCCGCTGATATTGCCGCGGGCCGGGTCAGCTTTCTGCATGACGGGTCCGAGAGCAACTCCGCCTCGTTTCGGGTGCTGGTCGAGGATGGAAACGAGGACGGCTCGGTCCCGATAGCGCGCAGCTTCGGGTTCAACGTGACGCCCGTGAATGACGCGCCGGTGCTGCATGTTTCGCCCCTGGTTGGCAACCTGGCCGAGGATGCGTCGACCGCGGCGGGCATCAGGGTTGCGACGCTGTCCGTCACCGACCCGGATGGCGGGCCGAACCACCTGTCGCTGACCGGAGCGGATGCGGGTCTGTTCGAGATCCGCAATGGCGGGGTCTGGCTGCGTGCCGGGGCCGCACTGGATTTCGAGACCAATCCCGCTTTGGACGTGACGGTCCTGCTGAACGATCCGACCATCGGCACCGGCCCCGAGGGACGCCATGGGCTGCGCATCGCGGTGACGGATGTGGTCGAGGGGCTGACCGGCACCGCCGGGAATGACCGGCTGGTTGGCGGTTCGGGCAACGAGACGCTGTCTGGTCGCGGCGGGAACGATGTCCTGCTGGGGGGCGGGGGCAATGACGTGCTGATCGGCGGAGCGGGCGTCGACACGATGCGCGGCGGCGCGGGCCATGACAGCTTCGTCTTCACCTCGGTCCAGGATTCCGCGCCGGGCTATTCCGGCTACATCAACAACGGCCCGCTGAACCCGCTGTCGGGTACGGGTCATCGTGACCTGATCCTGGATTTCACCCATGGGCAGGACAAAATCGACCTGTCGCGGATCGATGCGAATCCGGCGCTGGCCGGGGACCAGGCCTTTGTCTGGCGCGGCGGTGGCAATTTTTCGGCCACGACGGCAGATGTGGTCTTTCGCCAGTTCGATGTCACGGGCACGGACCATGACCGGACCATCGTCTATGGCGATCTGAACCACGACGGGCGGGCCGATTTCCAGATCGAACTTGCGGGGCTGGTGAACCTGAATCGGGACGATTTCATCCTGTGACGGGTCGGGTTTCGGGGCCGGTTTCCGGCCCCGCCGCGCCAGCTTCGGGACAAGCGACATAAGCGGCGCATTGGTCGCGAATGCCCGAGTGAGATCATCGAAGACGCAAAAGCGTCCAGCGCTGAACGGCTGGCCCGAAGGCCGAATTATAATGTCTGGACAAACGTTTGGCTGACATTATCATCAGCCGTTGTGCCAATCTTCCGGGGGAAGATATAGTGGTGAGCCCAACAGGATTCGAACCTGTGACCCACTGATTAAAAGTCAGTTGCTCTACCAACTGAGCTATGGGCCCACTGCACGGGGGGCTAACTAGTGTTGGGCGCTGGTGGGGTCAAGCGGAAAAATCACGACCTCTGGAAAAAACTTTCCCGCAAGCGTATGTGACCCGCATGGAACAGCAGCAAAACCCCGGCCAAGGCCTGTCCTTGCCCTTCATGAAAATGCATGGGCTGGGCAATGATTTCGTTGTCCTCGACGGTCGCTCGACCGGCGAGCTGCCCGCGCCTGCGGTTGTCGCAGCCATGGCGGACCGACATTTCGGTGTCGGATTCGACCAGTTGGCGGTCATCCTGCCGGGGGAAAATGCCGATGCCAGGCTGGTCTTCTATAACGCCGACGGCTCGGTTTCGGCGGCCTGCGGGAATGCCACGCGCTGCGTCGCGCGCTATCTGCTGGACGAATCGGGGGCCTCGGCGCTGCGGCTGGCGACCGATCACGCGGTGCTTGCGGCCGAGGATGCGGGGAATGGCCTGACCCGCGTGAACATGGGGCCGCCGGTCCTGGACTGGCAGAGCATTCCGCTGGCTGCGGATATAGACACGCTGCATCTGCCGATTGATGGCGATCCGGTCGCGACCGGCATGGGCAACCCGCACATGACCTTCTTTGTCGAGGATGTGGCCACGGTCGATCTTGAACGCTTCGGTCCCGAACACGAACACCACCCGCTTTACCCCCAACGCACGAATGTCGAGGTTGTGCAGGTCGTCTCGCCGGACGAGATCATCCTGCGCATCTGGGAGCGGGGAACAGGTATTACGCTCGCCTCGGGTTCGTGCTCTTGCGCCGCTGTCGTCGCAGCGGCGCGGCGCGGTCTGACCGGCCGTCGCGTCCGGGTGAGCGTGCCCGGCGGGGTTCTGGAAATCGACTGGCGCGAGGATGGGGTCTGGATGACCGGCCCGACCGCCCATGTCTTTGACGGGGTGTGGCGGGGATGAAAGATCAGGTGAACCCTCCGGTCTTTGCGACGCTTGGCTGTCGGCTGAATGCCTATGAGACCGAGGCCATGCGCGAGATGGCCGATGCGGCGGGGCTGACGGGCGCGGTGATCGTGAACACCTGCGCCGTGACGGCCGAGGCCGTGCGCAAGGCCCGGCAAGAGATTCGCCGCCTTGCCCGCGAAAACCCCGGCGCGCCCGTGATCGTCACCGGTTGTGCCGCCCAGACCGAGCCCGAGACCTTCGCCGCCATGGCCGAGGTCACGCGCGTCATCGGCAACCATGAAAAGATGCAGCCCGCGACCTGGGCCGGAATGCGTGCGCCCGACCTGATCGGCGAGACCGAAAAGGTGCAGGTCGACGACATCATGTCGGTCAAGGAAACCGCCGGGCACCTGATCGACGGTTTCGGCCGGCACCGTGCCTATGTGCAGGTCCAGAATGGCTGCGATCATCGCTGCACCTTCTGCATCATCCCTTATGGCCGGGGCAATTCGCGCTCGGTTCCTGCCGGAGTTGTGGTCGACCAGATCAAGCGCCTGCGCGACCGCGGCTTCAACGAGGTCGTTCTGACTGGGGTCGACCTGACCAGCTGGGGTGCGGACCTGCCGGGTCAGCCGAGGCTGGGCGATCTGGTCATGCGCATCCTGCGTCTGGTCCCCGACCTGCCGCGCCTGCGCATCAGCTCGATCGATTCAATCGAGGCGGACGAGAATCTGATGCTGGCGATCGCGACCGAGCCGCGCCTGATGCCGCATCTGCATCTGTCCTTGCAGGCGGGCGATGACATGATCCTGAAGCGGATGAAGCGCCGGCACCTGCGCGATGACGCGATCCGCTTCTGCGAGGATGCCCGCAAGCTGCGTCCCGGCATCGTCTTTGGCGCCGACATCATCGCCGGTTTCCCGACCGAGACCGAGGCGATGTTCGAAAACAGCCTGAAGCTGGTCGATGATTGCGGACTGACCTTCCTGCATGTCTTTCCCTATTCCGCGCGCAAGGGCACGCCCGCCGCACGTATGCCGCGCGTCGCCGGGCCTGCGATCAAGGACCGCGCCGCCCGCTTGCGCGCCAAGGGCGATGCCGCGCTGGAAAGCCATCTGGCCGCGCAGATCGGCCAGACCCGGCTGGTTCTGACCGAAGGCCCTCGCCTTGCCCGGACCGAACATTTCACCGAGGTCGCCTTTGATCGCGACATGCCCGAAGGCTCGCTGATCGAGGTTGCTGTCCTTGGGCACGATGGCCACCGCCTGCTGGCCTGACTTCTGCGGGGCAGGGGCGGGCCGGTTGGTGCGCCCGCGTTAGGCAGTTGACTGTGCCGCGGCCCGTCGATTTCGACAGGTCGCGGAACTATCGCTTGCCGGTGCGGGTGTGCTGCATAATCGTGAAGCCATGACGCTTCTTTACACCCATCCGTCAGGATTTCGGCATGTTACGCCGCCAAGTCACCCCGAGCAGGTGGCGCGGCTTGATGCGGTAATCCGCGCCTTGGCCGATCTGGAGCTGGACCGGCGCGAGGCACCGGACGCCGAGGACGAAGACATCCTGCGCTGCCATCCCCTTGGTTATCTTGCGGCAGTGGCTCGCAAGGTGCCCGAGGAAGGCTGGTCGATGCTGGACGCGGATACCTATCTTTCGCCGGGCAGCCTTGCGGCCGCGCGCCACGCGGTGGGCGGGGTCTGCGCCGCAGTGGATGCGGTACTGGCTGGAGAGGATGCGACGGCCTTCGTCGCAATGCGCCCACCCGGCCACCATGCCGAACGCGCCCGCGCAATGGGCTTCTGCATCTTCAATTCGATCGCGATCGGGGCCGTGCGGGCGCTGGACCACCATGGGCTGGACCGGGTCGCGGTGCTGGATTTCGATGTTCATCACGGCAACGGCACGCAGGATCTGCTGTGGAACGAACCGCGCAGCCTGTTTGCCTCGTCGCATCAGTTTCCGCTTTATCCCGGCACTGGCGCCCCTGCGGAACGTGGCGCACATGGCCAGATCCTGAACCTGCCCTTGCAGGCGGGCTCGGATGGGGGTCCGGCGCGCGCGGCCTGGCGGCAGATTTGCGACCGCGTGGTCGAATGGCAGCCGCAGCTTGTGCTGGTCTCGGCCGGGTTCGATGCCCATGAGGCGGACCCCCTGGCATCGCTGGCCTGGGGAGACGGTGATTTCACGGCAATAACCCGCTTGATCCTCGACGCGGCGGCGACCTGTTCGGCGCCGGTGGTATCGGTCCTCGAAGGCGGTTATGATCTTGCCGCTTTGGGCCGCACCGCGCGCGCCCATGTCGAGGTTCTGAAGGAGACGCCGGCATGACCGAGATCGAAAACCTGTCCTTCGAGGAGGCGATGCGCGAGCTTGAGGCGACGGTCGGCAAGCTTGAACACGGCGACGCCGCGCTTGAAGAATCCATCGCGCTTTACGAACGCGGCGCCCTGCTGCGCAAGCATTGCGAGGAAGTCCTGCGCCGCGCCGAGGAGCGGGTCGAAAAGATCACGCTTGCCGCCAGCGGCCAGCCGACCGGAACGGTTCCCGTCGAGGGGCTGTGATGCAGGACCGTCTTGAGGATGTGAAGGCGCAGGTTCAGGCCGCGCTGGACGAGGCCATGGCCGGTTTCCCGCCGGGCGAACTGACCGACGCAATGCGTTATGCCTGTATCGGCGGCAAGCGGCTGCGCGCCTTTCTGGTGATGGAATCGGCGCGCCTGTTCGGCCTGACCGACAGAGAGGCTCTGCCCGTCGCCGCGGCGGTCGAGGCGCTGCACGCCTATAGCCTGGTCCATGACGACCTGCCCGCGATGGATGACGACGACCTGCGTCGCGGCCTGCCGACCTGCCATGTGCAATGGTCCGAGGCCACGGCGATTCTTGCCGGGGACGCGCTGCAGACTCTGGCCTTCGGTCTGTTGAGCCTGCACCAGATCGGCACGGCCGAGGTCCGGGTGGCGCTGATCCGCGCGTTTTCCGAGGCGGTCGGGGCCCGCGGCATGGTCTGGGGTCAGGCCTTGGACATCGCGGCCGAAACCGCGCTCGAACCCCTCGACATCGTTGCGATCAAGCGCCTGCAAAGTGCCAAGACCGGCGCGCTCATCGTCTTTTCGGCGACCTCGGGCGCGATCATGGCGGGTGAAGATACCGGCCCGCTGACCGAATATGCCCGCAATATCGGCTTGGCCTTCCAGATCCAGGACGACATTCTGGACGTCATCGGCGACGAGGCCGAGACCGGCAAGCGGCTGAACAAGGACGGCGCGGCGAACAAGGCGACCTTCGTGTCGCTTCTGGGGCTGGACGGCGCGCGCGACAAGGCGCGCAAGCTGGTGCGCAACGCCGAATCCGCGCTGGAACCTTATAGCGAGGCCGCAGGAAACCTGCGCGACCTTGCAAGGTTTATCATCGAACGCGATGCCTGAGCGTCAGGCCGAACGACCGAAATTCCCGATCGAAAGGGTCAGCGCATGAGCCAGACCGACCACACCGACCGCCCTGCCACCCCGGTTCTTGACCGCGTGAACCTGCCCTCGGACCTGAAGTCGCTGAGCGACCGCGAGCTGATCCAGCTTGCCTCGGAGCTTCGTGCCGAGACGATCAGCGCGGTTTCGGTCACCGGCGGCCATCTGGGCGCGGGCCTGGGCGTGGTCGAGCTGACAGTGGCGCTGCATGCCGTCTTCGACACCCCGCGCGACAAGATCATCTGGGACGTCGGCCACCAGTGCTATCCCCACAAGATCCTGACCGGCCGGCGTGACCGAATCCGCAGCCTGCGGACCGAAGGCGGGCTGTCCGGCTTTACCAAGCGGTCCGAAAGCCCCTTTGATCCGTTCGGCGCGGGGCACAGCTCGACCTCGATCAGTGCGGCGCTGGGTTTTGCCATGGCGCGTGAACTGGGCGGTGATCCGGGCGACGCGATCGCGGTGATCGGCGACGGCGCGATGACCGCGGGCATGGCGTTCGAGGCGATGAACAATGCGGGCGACCTTGGCAAACGGCTGTTCGTGGTCCTGAACGACAACGAAATGTCGATTGCGCCGCCGACCGGGGCGCTCTCGCGCTATCTGACGCGGCTTTACGCGGAAAACCCGTTCCAGGATCTGAAGGCGGTGGCCAAGGGCGCGGTCGGATTCCTGCCTCCGCCCCTGCAAGAGGGCGCGCGCCGGGCCAAGGAAATGCTGAAGGGTATGACCATCGGGGGCACCCTGTTCGAGGAACTGGGCTTTTCCTATGTCGGCCCCGTCGATGGGCACGATCTTGACCAGTTGCTGCCGCTGTTCCGCACGCTGAAGGCGCGCGCCACTGGTCCGGTCCTGATCCATGCGGTGACGAAGAAGGGCAAGGGCTATGCCCCCGCCGAACGCGCCGCGGACCGCGGCCACGCGACGGCGAAATTCGACGTCGCGACGGGCACGCAGGCCAAGGCCAAGTCGAATGCCCCCAGCTATACCTCGGTCTTTGCGCGGGCGCTGACCGATCAGGCCAGCCGCGACGACAAGATCGTCGCCGTGACCGCCGCGATGCCGGACGGGACCGGGCTGAATCTTTTCGCCGAACGCTTCCCGCGTCGCTGCTTTGACGTGGGGATCGCGGAACAGCATGCCGTGACCTTCAGCGCCGGGCTGGCCGCGGGGGGGATGAAGCCTTTCTGCGCGCTTTACTCGACCTTCCTGCAGCGCGGCTATGACCAGGTCGTGCATGATGTCGCGATCCAGCGCCTTCCGGTCCGCTTCGCCATCGACCGCGCGGGGCTGGTCGGTGCGGACGGCGCGACCCATGCCGGTGCCTATGACATCGCTTTTCTTGCCAACCTGCCCGGCATGGTCGTCATGGCCGCCGCGGACGAGGCCGAGCTGGTCCACATGGTCGCGACCGCCGCTGCCCATGACGAGGGGCCCATCGCCTTCCGCTATCCCCGCGGCGAGGGCATGGGGGTCGAGATGCCGGAACGCGGCGAGCCGCTGGAGATCGGCAAGGGCCGCATCATCGCCGAGGGCAAGCGTGTCGCCATCCTGTCCTTCGGCACCCGCCTGGCCGAGGTCATGCGCGCGCGCGAGGAATTGCTGGCTTCGGGCATCTCGCCCACGGTGATCGACGCGCGCTTTGCCAAGCCTCTGGATCGCGACCTGATCCTGGCGACGGCGCGCTCGCACGAGGCGCTGATCACCATCGAAGAAGGGGCCGTCGGCGGCTTTGGCAGTCTGGTCGCGCAACTTCTTGCCGATGAAGGTATTTTTGACGGAGGGTTGCGCTTCCGTCAGATGGTCTTGCCGGATAGTTTCATCGACCATGCCAGCCCAGAAGCGATGTATCGCGAAGCCCGCATGTCTGCACCGGATATCCGGGCGAAGGTGCTTGAAGTTCTGGGCGTGGCAATGGTGAAACGCGCTTGAGAGGTTCCGATGCTGCGTATCCTTCTGACTGGATTGGTCCTGTCCCTGCCGGTGGCGGCATTGGCGCAGGCACCCGCATCGCAAGAGCCCCCGGCCGCGGATAAGCCAGCCGCGGACAAGCCGGCCGCCGACGCGGCCGAGCCCGCGGCTGCGAAGCCTGCCGCCGCCGCGGAACCCGCGCCTGCCGACCCTGCCGCCGCGGGTCAACCTGCCGCTGCCGATGCGGCGAAACCGGCTGCCGAACCGGCCCCGGCCAAGGCCGAACAGGCACCCGCCAAGCCAAAGGGCTATCTGCCCAACCTTTACGACGTGACCGTGGTCGAGACCTGGGACACGCTGAACGTGCGCGAAACCCCGGACGGCCAGGCCAAGGTCATCGCGACGCTTCCCGCCACCGCCACGGGGGTCGAGCTGATTGCGCGCGATGCCTCGGGGAAATGGGGGCGTGTCAATGTCGGCGAGCAGTCCGGATGGGTGGCGCTGCGCTTCCTTGCCCCGCAGAAGGGGGTGTGGCAGCCCGAATCCCTGCCGCAAAGCCTGGTCTGCAGCGGCACCGAGCCGTTCTGGTCCCTGAAGACCACGAAATCGGGCATGATCTTTTCCGAACCGGACAAGAAGGACCGCGAGCTTGGCCTGCGCAAGGTCATGGATCGCGGTATCGAGAACGAGCCGACGCGCGGGTTGATCGCGGGCGACGATGCGGGTCGGGTCACAGCTTTTGTCCGACCCGACCAGTGCAGCGACGGCATGTCGGATCGGGGCTATGCGCTGGCCGTCTCGGTCATTCTTGACGGGCAGGACATGCCGTCGCGGATGCTGAACGGCTGCTGCTCGATCGGGCGCTAGGCCGGGACGGGGATCGGCGGGGTCAGTCCCCGCCTTCCGCCAGCAGCGCGGCCAACCCGCTGCGGTAATCGGGATATTTCAAAATCACCCCCAACTCTCGCTTGATCCGTTCGTTCGAGACCCGCTTGCTTTCGGCATAGAAGGAGCGCGCCATCGGCGTCATTTCGGCGCTGGCGAAATCCTCGGCCGGTGGCGGCGCCAGGCCCAGAAGCGTTGCGGCATGGGCGATGACGTCTTCTGGCGGGGCAGGGTCGTCGTCGCACAGGTTATAGATCGCGCCGGGACGCGGCGCCTTGATCGAGGCTAGCAGGGCCTGGGCGATGTCCTCGGCATGGATGCGGGAAAAGACCTGGCCGGGCTTCACGATCCGGCGCGCAGTTCCGGCCCGCAGCTTTGCGAATGGGCCACGTCCCGGACCATAGATCCCCGCCAGCCGGAAAATGTGCAGGGGCAGCGCATGGGCGGCCGCAAGCGCCTGCCATGCCTGTTCGGCGGTGACGCGGTCGTGCCCACGCCGCGTCGTGGGTGACAGGGGCGTTTCTTCGTCGATCCAGTCGCCGCCATGGTCGCCATAAACTCCGGTCGTCGACAGATAACCGATCCAGCGCGCGCGCGTGCGCGCAATATCGGGTCCGAAAGCCGCCAGCGCCGGATCATGCCCCTCCTGCGGGCCGGCCGAGACAAGGATCGCGTCGGCGCGTGCGATCTCGTCCCGGACGGCATCTTCATCCCCCGGCCACAGCAGGGGAGTGGCGCCGCTGGCCAGCACCCGTTCGGGCTGGCTGCGGGTGGTACCGGTGATCTGCCAGCCTTCTGCCTTCAGCAAGGCGGCAAGAAAACCAGCGGAATAGCCGTGGCCGAGGACCAGCAGCCTCACGCGCGGCCCCTCATGATCTCGGCCGCGATTGCGAACGAGCGGTGGCGCGCCTGCTGGTCGAAGATGTTCCCGACCAGGATCAGCTCGTCGGGGCGATAGCGGGCGACCAGTTCGTCCAGCCGCGCGGCGACCGTCTGGGGGGAACCCACTGCACTGACCGACAGCGCCTGTTCCACCGAGGGCAGGATGCCCGGCGGTACCGCGTCGCGGATGTCATCGACCGGCGCGGGCAAAAGCCCCGGAGAGCCAAGCCGCAGCCGCGCGAAGCTGATCATCTGGCTGGTCCGCAGCCGCTGCGCCTCGGCATCGGTATCGGCGGCGATCACATTGACCGCCAGCATGAAGCGCGGGGTTTCGCCGAAGGGCGTCTGCTGGAACCGCTCGCGATAGACCGTCACGGCCTCGTCCAGGTCGCCCGGCGCAAAATGGCTGGCAAAGGCATAGGGCAGACCCAGCGCCGCGGCGAGGCTGGCGCCGTAAAGCGACGAACCCAGGATCCAGACCGGGACATTCGTGCCCTGTCCCGGATGCGCCGCGACCGTATTGCCGGGGACCGCAGGGCCGAAATAACGCAGCAGCTCGACCACATCGTTCGGGAAATCCTCGTTGCGGGACATGCCGCGGCGCAAGGCGTGCATGACCGCCCCGTCGCCCCCCGGCGCGCGGCCAAGGCCAAGGTCGATCCGGTCGCCATGGATGGTCGCCAGCGTCCCGAACTGTTCCGCGATTGCCAGCGGCGCATGGTTCGGCAGCATGACCCCGCCCGCGCCGACGCGAATCCGGCGCGTCTGACCGGCGACATGGTTGATCAAAACCGAGGTCGCGGCGCTGGCGATCCCCGGCATGTTGTGATGTTCGGCCAGCCAGAAACGGTGATAGCCCCAGTCCTCGGCGGCCTGCGCCAATGCGACGGAATTGGCGATGGCCTGACGGGCATCGGCGCCCTCGGCGACCACGGCAAGATCAAGTATGGAAAACTGCATGCGGCACTCCTTTGTCTCAGCAGATAGGGTGCCCGGTCGCCGCTTGCCAGTCCGCGGCGGCGCTGGCACAGTCCGCTGAAAAGCAGGAGCGCCTCCCAGATGACCGACAACCGCCAGTTGCCCGTCGAAGCCCCCGAGAAGGCCGAGCGGGTCCATTTCGACGATCCGTCGGCCGCGGTGGACCGCCTGATCGAACTGTACGAGCGGGCGTCGAAATTCCTGCTCGACCGCTTCATCCGTACGCTTGAGGGCCAGCGGCCGACGGCTCGCTATCGTGCTTTCTATCCCGAGCTGCGGATGATCGTGCTCAGCCACACCAAGACGGATTCGCGCCTGTCCTTTGGCCATGTCGCGGTGCCGGGCAGCTATGCGACCACGGTCACGCGGCCGGACCTGTTCCGCGGCTACCTGACCGAGCAGATTGCCCTGCTGATGAAGAACCACGCGATCTCGGTCACGGTCGGCGACAGCGATACCCCGATGCCGGTGCATTTCGCGGTGGCGACGCAAAGCGATCTGAACGTCCCTCAGGAAGGCGTGCTGTCATTCTCGCTGCGCGACGTCTTCGACGTGCCCGACCTGAACACCATGAACGACGACATCGTCAACGGCACCTCGGGACCCAATCCCGACGGCAGCCAGCCGCTTGCGCCCTTTACCGCGCAGCGCGTCGACTACTCGCTGGCGCGGCTGTCGCATTACACCGCGACCCTGCCGGAGCATTTCCAGAACTTCGTCCTGTTCACCAACTACCAGTTCTATGTCGACGAGTTCGAGGCCTTTGCCCGCCGGGCTCTGGGCGACCCCGAGTCGGGCTATACCGAATTCGTCGCCCCGGGAAACCAGATCCTGGAACGACCCGAGGACCTACTGGTCACGGGCGCCAAGACACCGCAGATGCCCGCCTATCACCTGAAGCGCCCGGACGGCGACGGGATCACGCTGGTCAATATCGGTGTCGGGCCCTCGAACGCGAAGACGGCCACCGACCATATCGCGGTGCTGCGCCCCCATGCCTGGCTGATGGTCGGCCATTGCGCGGGTCTGCGGAACTCGCAATCCCTGGGCGATTTCGTGCTGGCCCATGCCTATCTGCGCGAAGATCACGTCCTGGACGACGACCTGCCGGTCTGGGTTCCGATTCCCGCGCTGGCCGAGGTCCAGGTCGCCCTGCAAGAGGCCGTGGCCGAGGTCACGCAGCTGGACGGGTATGAGCTGAAGGGGATCATGCGAACGGGGACGGTCGCCACCATCGACAACCGGAACTGGGAATTGCGCGACCAGTCCGGCCCGGTCCAGCGGCTGTCGCAGTCGCGTGCCGTGGCGCTGGACATGGAAAGCGCGACCATCGCCGCGAACGGTTTCCGCTTCCGGGTGCCCTATGGCACGCTGCTGTGCGTTTCGGACAAGCCGCTGCACGGAGAGTTGAAGCTGCCGGGCATGGCGACGGATTTCTACCGCACGCAGGTGGCAAGCCATCTGCTGATCGGAATCCGCGCGATGGAGAAGCTGCGGGCGACGCCGCTGGAGCGGATCCATTCCCGCAAGTTGAGGTCGTTTAACGAGACGGCCTTCCTTTAGAGCGCGCCGGATGCGCAGGTTTCGCAGCGTTTGCTGGCTGGAAAGGGCAAAAATGGCTTGCACCTTCCTCAAAAAGCTTGTGTAGCGCCCTTCATGCCGCCAAGGTGGCGTCCGAAAATTTCCCGAACGGGAAACAACGAGGAGACAGACTATGGCTATGGCCGCTTCTAAACCGATGACCAAAACCCAGCTGGTGGCCACGCTCGCCGAAGAAATGGGCAGCGACAAGAAAACCGCTGCTGCGGCGCTGGACGCGCTGTCGGCTGTCGTGTCGAAAACCGTCGCTGACGGTGGCGCGCTGACCCTGCCGGGCATCGGCAAAGTTGCTTGCCGCGCGCGCCCCGAGCGTCAGGTCCGCAACCCGCAGACCCAGGAAATGATGACGAAGCCCGCCGACAAGGTGGTCAAGGTCACCATCGCGAAGGCGCTGAAGGACAGCGTGAACGCCTGATCTTCAGGCCGTGACGCAAGCGAAGGACCGCGCAGCAATGCGCGGTCCTTCCTTTTTGTGGCGCCGGTATGGTAGTTCCCCGCTTTTGTCTTGCGCCCGCGCATTCATCTGCTAGCTCATGCGGGCGGTTCGACGGAAAGGCTGGCGCATGGATTTCAAGGCCATCGCGATGGGGTTCGGCTTTGCGCTGATGTGGGCTTCGGCCTTTACCACGACGCGGATGATCGTGACCGCCGCCCCGCCTTTGACCGCGCTGGTCATCCGCTTTGCCCTGTCCGCCGTGGTGGCGCTTCCGTTGGCCATTGCGATGGGGCAGAACCTTCGGCTCAGCCGCGCGGAATGGCGCACGGTCATAATCTTCGGCATCTGCCAGAACACGCTATACCTGGGCCTGAACTGGATCGCGATGCAGCATGTCGAGGCATCGGCGGCGGCCATCATCGCCTCGATGATGCCGCTGATCGTCGCCTTCTTCGGCTGGCTGATCTATGGCGAAAGGCTGCGGCCCGCCGCAGTGGTTGGCCTTGTCGCCGGGGCCGCCGGGGTGACGCTGATCATGGGCGTGCGCCTGCAGCACGGACTGGATATTCCGGGCACGATCCTTTGCCTGCTGGCGGTCGTCGCGTTGACGGTCGCGACCCTTGCCGCGCGCGGTGCGGGCGGCAGCCGCAACATGATGACCATCGTGGCCATGCAGATGGCCGTCGGCGCGCTGACGCTGGCGATCCCCGCCGCGATCCTGGAATGGGGCCGCCCCGTGCAGTGGAGCGGCCAGCTTGTCTGGGCCTTCATCTATACCGTGCTGGCACCGGGCATCGGCGCGACCTGGATCTGGTTCCTGCTGGTCGCCCGCGTGGGTGCGGTGCGGGCGGCCACGTTCCATTTCCTGTCACCGATCTTTGGTGTCGGCATCGCGGCGCTGCTGCTGGGCGAACGGTTCGGCGCCTCGGACGTGATCGGGGCCCTTGTCGTCGCAGCGGGCATCCTGATGGTGCAGCTGGCGCGCCTGCCGACTGCGCCGGCTCAGCCGTCGAAGGCCGCCGCCAGCGCCTGGGACGGGCGCGACTGAATCCGCCCCGCCCATTCGGTGATCGCCGGGGTGCTGGGCATGACGTCCCCGAAGAAGATGAAGGGGCTGGCGACCAGCAGATCCGCGGCCGAGAACTTGTCGCCCAGCAGCCAGGGCTGGCGGGTCAGGGTCTTGTCCAGCTGCTCCAGCGCCGTCGGGTAATTGCGGAACGTCGCCTGCAGGGCAGGGTGCGACAGGCCCGCGAATTGCAGCACCGCAACCGGTTCAAGCACGCCCTGATACCAGAACAGCCAGCTGAGATACTCGCCACGCTTCGGATCGCCTGGCAGCGGCGCCAGACCCGCCTCAGGGAAAAGATCGGTCAGGTATACGATGATCGCCCCGCGTTCGCGCAGGTGATCGTCCCCGTTGACCAGATAGGGGACCTTGCCCTCGGGGTGGGGGTTGGCGGGGTCGCGGCCGCCCGATCCGTCCTGGCGCGGGATCGTCACGGTGCGCACGCGGATCCTGTCCATCACGTCCAGCTCGTACAACAGGCTGATGATGGTGTTCGAGCGGCTTTGCGGGGCGTGATAAAGGGTCAGCATCTTGGCCTCCTGTTCTGACGGGTTCAGGATGCAACTGCCCTGCTGACAAAAGGTGACAGCATGTCCCGCACCGATCGACTGATGCGCCTGATGGATGCGATCCGCCGGTTGCCCGCACCGGTCACGGCCCTGCGTCTGGCCGAGGAAACCGGCGTATCGCAGCGCCAGCTTTACCGCGACATCGCCACGCTGCGCGCGGGCGGCGCGCTGATCGATGGCGAGGCGGGCCTGGGCTATTCCCTGACCGAAGATCCGGCGCTGCCGCCGCAAAGCTTCTCGCGCCTTGAGATCGAGGCGCTGATGCTGGCCGTGTCCGGGTTGTCGTCGCTGGGCGATGAAGCATTGTCGCGGGCGGGTCAGGACGCGCTGGCACGGATCATCGCGACGTTGCCGCAATCGCAGGGCCGTCACGCCATGCACGCGACGATGCGGCTGTTCCGAGAGCCACGCCCTCGGCCCGGTCCCAGCATCGACATGGAAATCCTCAGACAGGCGCTATGGGATGAACAAAGCCTGGTCATCGACTATCTCGACCTGAACGACCTCAGTTCGACGCGCGAGATCTGGCCGCTGGGCCTGTCCTTCAGCGACAATCACATGATGCTGCTGGCGCATTGCCGGCTGCGGGATGACTATCGCGTCTTTCACGTCCCGCGCATTCGCAGGATGGACCGGGGCGGCACCAGTTTCCGCCCCCGCCGGGTCGCGCTGCTGCGCGAATGGGTCGCTGCACGACGGGCTACTCTGCCGCAACCGGGGTGAAGATCGCGGTTGCGGGATCGCAGCGATACAGCGCCAGGTAATCCGTTGCGTGATCGGCGACATTGCAGACCGCGTCCAGGATCGCCGTTACCTCGGCCTCATCCGCTGCCCAGCACAGGTTCAGGCGGACGAATCCCGGCTTCTCGATCTCGTCCCCCGACAGGATTGCGGCGCGCAGGCGGTCGGATTCGGGCTGATCGATCCCCAGAAGCGCGTGGACATAGGGACCGGCGCAGGCGCATCCACCGCGCGCCTGCACTCCGTGCAGGTCCGACAGCATCCGCGTTGCCAGTTGCTGGTGGACATGACCGCCTTGCCCGTCGCGGATGCGGAAGCTGAAGAAGGGCAGGCGCGGGGCGTCCAGATTCCCCAGAAGCTCGATGCGGGCGTGATTGCGAAGCCGGGTCAGTCCGCGCGCCAGCCAGCGGGCATTGCGCTTGGCGATGCGCTGCTGTCCTGCCGCCTGTTTCGTCAGAAAGACCAGCGCGGCACGGATGTCGCCGGTGACGTTCGGGGTCCCGGCTTCTTCCCGCGCCTCGATCGACGACGAATAGTCGTGGCCCTGGGGCGAGACGAAACGGACGGTGCCGCCACCCGGCAGGGTCGGGCGCGTTTCGGCCACCGAATTTCGGCGCAAGATCATGACGCCGGATGCCCCCGGTCCGCCGATGAACTTGTGAGGTGAGGTTACGACCGCGTCCATCCCCAGCGCCATGTCGATGGCGAGATAGGGGCCAGCGCCGGCGTAATCCCATGCCACGCGCGCGCCCGCCTTTTTCAGCAAAGCCGTTACTGCGGCCACGTCGGTCAGCGTTCCGGTGACGTTCGATGCCGCGGAAAAGCTGCCGATCACCGGCCCCTTCGCGCGCGCCAGTTCGTCGCGGAGCGCGTCAAGGTCGGGACCGCCGGTGGGCGCTTCGGGAATGGTGATGACCCTTGCCCCGCTCTCGCGCCAGGGCAGGATGTTCGAATGATGTTCATAGGGGCCAAGCAGGACTGTCGCCTGCGGACCCACCTGCCACAGATGGACAAGCCTGTTGATGCCCTGTGTCGCGCCCGAGCCGGTAAAGATGACTGCGTGATCGTCCGAAGCATTGACGCATTCCGCGATGGCCGTACGTGCCGCCCGGCGCAGGCGGGTCATCGTGCCGCCGCAATGGCTGGCCTCGGTATGGCTGTTCGCATACCAGGGCAGCACGGTTTCGATCATCCACTCTTCCAACGGACGCAGCGCGCGGCCCGAGGCGATGTAATCGGCATAGATCAGTTTGCGCGGTCCGAACGGACCCTGAAAGACGGCATCGCGGCCGATCAGGCCGTCATGGATCGTCTGCAGGGGGTCTTCTCCCAGCCGGGCAAGGTAGCTGTCAAAGGGGGGCATCTGTTCCTCGTATTCCTATGCCCAGAATGACCCGTATCTTGCGATGAAACATCCGCTATAAACGATAGCATCTGCGAGAATGGTGGTCATATGAACGATCAGGCGAAG
The DNA here is from genome assembly GCF_031854425.1 of Paracoccus broussonetiae. Classification (NCBI taxonomy): domain Bacteria; kingdom Pseudomonadati; phylum Pseudomonadota; class Alphaproteobacteria; order Rhodobacterales; family Paracoccaceae; genus Paracoccus; species Paracoccus broussonetiae. Next base: position 35,129 of record NZ_JAVRQI010000022.1, read on the forward strand.
AATTTCGATGAAATCGACAACAAGCTGCTTGCGCTGCTGCAGCGTGACGCGAGCCTCTCGCAGCGCGAATTGGCCGAGCGGGTCGGCCTGTCCCAGAACGCGTGCTGGCGGCGCCTGACCCGGTTGACCGAGGCAGGGGTTCTTCAGGGCAGCCGCGCCCGCATCGACCCGGTCGCTCTGGGCCTGCAACTGACCGTCTTCATCGTCATCCGCACCCGCCATCACGATGACGCCTGGGCCCGCCGTTTCCGCGCCCGGATCGAGGCTCAGCCCGAAATCGTCGATTTCCACCGCATCGGCGGCGAATGGGACTATCTCGCCAAGGCGGTGACTACGGGGATGGCCGGCTATGACGCGCTGTACAAGCGATTGATCGTGGACATGGATCTTGAGCGCGTGACCGGCGTTTTCTCGATGGAAACCATTTTCGAGGGTCGTCCCCTGGTTTCTACGGGTTGATTTTCACGAAATGTTCTACACCTTGGAGACATGCGCGCTGAAGACCTGCTCTTTCCCACCAAGGCCGGGCTGTACTGCCCCGAAGGTGATTTCCACATCGACCCGCTGCAGCCGGTTCCGCGCGCGCTGATCACCCATGCCCACAGCGACCATGCCCGTATGGGTCACGGCGCGGTCATGGCCACGCGTGAGACGCTGGACATCATGCGCCTGCGCATGGGCGAAGGCTTTGCCGGAACGACCGAGATTGCCGGGGCCGAGACGCGTATCGGCGGTGTCAGCGTGGGTTTTCATCCTGCCGGTCACGTGCTCGGTTCCTCGCAGATCTCGGTCACGGCGGTAAACGGGCCGCGGATCGTGGTTTCGGGCGACTATTCCCGCCATCCGAACCCGACCTGTGCGCCCTTCGTTCCGGTCGCCTGCGATGTCTTCGTGACCGAGGCGACCTTTGGCCTGCCGGTCTTCAACTTCCCCGATCCCGCAACCGAGATCGCCCGGCTTCTTGCCAGCATGGCCGAATTTCCCGATCGTCCGCACCTGATCGGCGCCTATGCCTTGGGAAAGGCGCAACATCTTATCGCTCTGGTGCGCGCTGCGGGCCATGATGCGCCGATTGCCATCCACGGCGCGCTGAAGACGCTTTGCGATTACTATCAGGACTGCGGTGTCCCGCTTGGCGAGTTGATCCCCGCCACTGCGGATCAGGTGCCCGCCCAACTTGTGATCGCGCCGCCCTCGGCCTTTGCTAGCCCCTGGGTGCAGCGATTTCGCGACCCGGTGATCGGCTTTGCCTCGGGCTGGATGGCGGTTCGTGCGCGGGCGCGCCAGCGCGGGGCCGAACTGCCGCTGGTCATCAGCGATCACGTCGACTGGCTGGCGCTGACAGGGACGCTGACCGAACTGTCCCCGTCCGAGGTCTGGGTCACGCACGGGACCGAAGACGGGGTGATCCGCTGGTGCGAGCTGGCCCAGATCGCCGCGCGGCCCCTGCGGCTGGTCGGGTATGAGGACGAGGCGGAATGAAAGCCTTTGCCGCTTTGCTGGAACGCCTGGCCTTTACCCCGGCACGCAATGCCAAGCTGCTGCTTTTGCAGCACTACCTGCAGCGGACACCCGATCCGGACCGGGGTTGGGCCTTGGCCGCCCTGACCGGAGACCTACAATTGCGGACAGTCACGCCGTCGCTTCTGCGTGGCCTTGCGGCCGAGCGGGTCGATGGGCAGCTGCTGGCGCTCAGCTATGATTTTGTGGGCGATCTGGCCGAAACCATCGCGCTGATCTGGCCCGGCGGGGCCGAGGACGACCCCTCGTTGTCTCAGGCGGTGGCGCTGCTTCAGGGAACCGGGAAGGCCGCGTTGCCAGCCGCGATCGCGGCAATGCTGGACCGGCTTGGCCCGTCCGAGCGGCTGGCCTTCCTGAAGCTCGCGACCGGCAACCTGCGGGTCGGATTGTCGGCGCGCATGGCCCGGATGGCGCTGGCCGCGATGGGTGGCCCCACTGTTACCGAGATGGAAGAGGTCTGGCACGGGCTGACGCCGCCCTATGCCGCGCTTTTCGGCTGGATCGGCGGGGGCGCTGTCCCACAGGGCGCCGCGCTGGCCCCCTTCCGGCCCGTGATGCTGTCCACGCCGACCGATCTGGACGAACTGCGCGCCCTGCACCCCGCCGAATATGTCGCGGAATGGAAATGGGACGGCATCCGGGTGCAGGCGGTCAGCGAAGGCGGCGTGCGCAGGCTTTATTCCCGCACTGGCGAGGATATCTCGCACGCTTTTCCCGACGTGATCGCCGAAATGGGGTTTGAGGGCACGGCGGATGGCGAACTGCTGGTGCGACGCGACGATACGGTGGCCCCTTTCGGGGATCTGCAGAAGCGGCTGAACCGGAAGACGGTCGGCAAGTCGCTGCTGGCCAGCCACCCCGCCGGGCTGCGGCTTTACGACCTGCTGACATGGCAGGGCCGGGATCTGCGGAGCGAACCGTTGATGACGCGCCGCGCCCAGCTTGAGGCCGCCGATTTCGGCAGCTCGCGCATCGATGTCTCTCCGCTGCTGGATTTCGCAAGCTGGGACGATCTGGCCGCCCTGCGTGCGGACCCTCCTGCTGCGGTGATCGAAGGAGTGATGATCAAGCGCCGGGACAGTGCCTATCTGTCCGGGCGTCCGCGCGGACCATGGTTCAAGTGGAAGCGCGATCCCATGGTGGTCGATGCGGTGCTGATCTATGCGCAGCGCGGTCATGGCAAGCGGTCGGGCTTTCACTCGGACTTCACCTTTGGATTGTGGCGGGGCGAGGAACTGGTCCCGGTCGGCAAGGCCTATTTCGGCTTCACCGATGCCGAGCTGATCGAACTGGACCGCTTCGTGCGCCAGCACACGGTCGAGCGTTTCGGCCCCGTCCGCGCGCTGGAACCCCGGCTGGTGGTCGAAGTCGCATTCGAGGGGGTGAACCGCTCGACCCGCCACCGCTCGGGCGTCGCCATGCGCTTTCCCCGGATCAGCCGCATCCGCTGGGACAAGCCCGCGCTGGAGGCGGATCACCTGTCCGCGCTGGAGGCGATGCTGTGACCCTCCCGCCCGAATTCCGAAACTGGTTCGCCAGCAAGGGCTGGCAGCCCCATCCCCACCAGCTTGCCCTGCTGGAAACGCCGGGCGACAGCCTGCTGATCGCGCCGACGGGCGGTGGCAAGACCCTTGCCGGCTTCCTGCCTTCGCTGGTCGAGTTGCGGGCGGGCGGCGGGCGCAAGGGGTCGGTCCACACGCTCTACGTCTCGCCATTGAAGGCGCTGACGGCAGATATCGGGCGCAACCTTGCCCGGCCGGTGGCCGAATTGGGCCTGCCGATCCGGGTCGAGGACCGCACCGGAGATACCGGCGCGACCCAGCGCCGCCGCCAGCGCGTCGATCCACCCGAAATCCTGCTGACCACGCCCGAAAGCCTTGCCCTGATGCTGAGCTATCCCGAAGCACCCGCGATTTTCGCCGGTCTTCGCCGCGTCGTGCTGGACGAGTTGCACGCGCTGGCCGAAAGCAAGCGCGGCGACCAGCTGATGCTGGGGTTGGCCCGCCTGCGCAGCCTGTCGCCCGCCATGCGGGTGACGGGCCTTTCCGCGACGGTCGAGGATCCACAGGCGCTGGCCGATTTCATGGCGGGCGCCGGTCCCGTCACCGTTCATCTGGCCGATCCCGGACCCGATCCCGACATCGCCATGCTTGCGACCGAACAGCCCGCCCCCTGGGCAGGCGGCGGGGGCCATTACGCGGTCCCCGAGGTGCTGGAGGCGGTCAGGCAGGCCCGCACCACAATCATCTTCATCAATACCCGCGCGCAGGCCGAATTGTTCTTTCAGGCGCTGTGGGCCGCGAATGTGGACAACCTGCCCATCGGGCTGCATCACGGCAGCCTTGCGCGCGAACAGCGCACCCGCGTCGAGGCGGCGATGGCTGCCGGAGAATTGCGCGCGGTGGTCGCGACGGGCAGCCTTGATCTTGGCATCGACTGGGGCGCGGTTGACCTGGTGATCCAGGTCGGCGCTCCGAAAAACGTCAAACGGCTGGTCCAGCGCATCGGCAGAGCCAACCATCGCTATAACGCGCCGTCGATGGCGCGGATCGTGCCGGCAAACCGGTTCGAACAGATCGAATGCGTCGCCGCGCTTGAGGCGGTGCGCCTGCGCGATCTGGACGGGACGCCGCGCGGTCAGGGGCCGCTTGACGTGCTTTGCCAGCACATCCTGCTGACGGCCTGTGCGGCACCCTTTGACGCGGATGCGCTTTGGGCCGAGGTTCGCACCGCCGGTCCCTATCGCGCCCTATGCCGTGCCGATTTCGACGCCTGCCTGGATTTCGCGGCGACGGGGGGCTATGCGCTTCGCGCCTATGACCGCTGGCAGCGATTGATGCTGCGGGGCGGGCTGTGGCATCTGCGCGATCCGCGTGCCGCGAAGCTGCTGCGCATGAATGTCGGCACCATTGTCGAGGCCGAGATGGTCAAGGTCCGTCTGCGCGGGCGCGGCGGCACCCCCTTGGGCGAGGTCGAGGAGGATTTTGCGGCAAGCCTTGTTCCCGGCGACAGTTTCCTGATCGGCGGCAAGGTCGTCCGCATGGATGCGATGCGCGAAATGGTGATCGAGGTCACGCCGGTCCCGACCCGCCAGCCCAAGATCGCGGTCTACTCAGGGGTCAAGCTTGCCATGTCGACCCAGCTTGCCCATCGCGTTTTGGCGCTGATCGGCGACCCTTCGCGCCATGACGTCCTGCCCCCGGATACCCGTGACTGGCTGCGGCTTCAGGCGCAGGTCTCGCGCCTGCCCGAGCCGGGGGTGCTTCTGTCGGAAAGCTTTCCCCATGCCGGGTTGTGGCATTTCGCGCTTTACGGCTTTGCCGGGCGGAACGCGCTGCAGACCCTTGGCCTGCTGCTGACCCGAGAGATGGAGGGCGAGGGGCTGGGACCCCTGGGCTTCCTGATGACCGATTATGCGCTGCTGATCTGGTCGCTTGACCCCGTGACCGCGCCGGAACGGCTGTTGGACAGCGACCGGCTGCGCGCGGGTCTGGGGGATTGGCTGGGGGAAAATGCGGTCATGAAGCGCACCTTCCGCAATGTCGCAACGGTCGCGGGGCTGATCCATCGCAACATGCCCGGCAATCGCAAGTCGGGACGGCAGGCGACCTTTTCCAGTGACATCCTTTACGACACGCTGCGCAAATACGATCCCGGCCACCTGATGCTGCGCATCACCGCTGGCGAAGCCGGGCGCGGGCTGGTCGATTTCGGCCGGATCGAGGAGATGCTGGCCCGCTCTCCCCGGCGCGAACACCGGATGCTCGACAGGGTCTCGCCCATGGCCGCCCCTTTGCTGCTTGAGATCGGCAAGGTTCCGATCCGGGGCGAGGGGCGCGACCGACTGGCCCAGATCGAGGCCGCGGCCCTGATGCAGGCAGCGGGGCTGGAGGCGCTGGGATGACGGGCTACCGCTTCGCCTTTCACGGGCTGGTGCTGGAGGCCCGCCCCTCTGGCGCGCTGTGGTGGCCCGAGGGGCGCTGGCTGATCGTCTCGGACCTGCATCTGGGCAAGTCCGAGCGGTTGGCGCGGCGCGGCGGTCCCCTGCTTCCACCCTATGAGGGATTGCTAACGCTGGAGCGACTGTCGGCCGAGGTTGCGGCGCTGGACCCCGCGGCGGTGGTCAGCCTGGGTGACGGCTTCGATGATCTGGCCGCCGTGACCGCGCTGGACGCGCAGGTTGTGCGGCGGATCGGGGCGCTGGCCCGTGGCCGGGACTGGGTCTGGATCGGCGGCAATCACGATCCCGGTCCCCCGCAAGGCATGCCGGGCCGGGCGGCCGAGGCTGCGATGATCGGCCGTGTCACCCTGCGCCACGCGGCGCTTTCGGGGCAGGGGCCCGATATCTCTGGCCATTACCACCCGGTCGTACGCCTTGCGGGAGAGCGTCGGCGCAGCTTCCTGCTGGGGGGGCAGCATCTGCTTCTGCCCGCTTTCGGGGCCTATACTGGGGGGCTTGCCTGCGACGATCCGGCTTTGCGCGCGCTGGTTCCCACCGGCTTCGCGATGGCCTGCGGGACGCGCGCCGTCGTCGTCCTGCCAGTGGGCGGTCCCGCGCCTTTGGGTCGGGCGCGTCGCGGACGGATATGAAAAAGGGCCGCCCAAGGCGGCCCTTTCTGCAACTGCTGTGCTGCCGGATCTTAGAACCGGAAGTTCAGGCCCAGCTTGATGTTGCTGTAGTCGACGGTGGCTTCGGTGGTGTAACCTGCGGCTTCCAGCCGTTCCTTGCCAAAGTTCGCGTATTCGTATTCCGCGGTCATCGACATGCGGTCGGTCAGCTGCTTTTCAACGCCAAGACCCACGATGTAGCCGTCGGTGTCATAGCCGACATCTTCACCTGCGACTTCATAGTCGATATCGGCGCGGCCCCAGCCGGCGATACCATAGACCATCGTGTCCGGACGGACGACGTAGCCGGTCTTGAAGCGCAGGGCGAGCATGTTCTTGACCTTGGCATCGGCGCCGAGTTCGGTGCCGCCGATGACGCCCGAGGTGTCACCCTTGATGTCGCCGATTTCATAGCCAAGTTCCGGGCCGAACACCCAGTTGTCGCGTTGCCAGCGGTAACCGGCGCGGACGCCGCCATTGACGCCGTCGAGCTCCATTTCGCCGATATCACCCAGCAGGGTTTCGGTCGCTACGTCAGTGATGCCAACGCGGTCGCTGCCACCGAAGGCATAGCCCAGGGTCACACCGGCATAGCCACCAGCCCAGTTCGCAACCGGTTCGACGGCCACGGGAGCAATGACCGGTTCCGCGACGGGGGGCGTGTAGCCACCGGCACTGGCAGCACCTGCACCGAGTGCAAGCGAGGCTGCCATCATCGTAAGATGCTTCACATTCATGTCTTGTCTCCAGAGGCTAACTGCATCGTTCAACAGGCGCACGCGCTACGGCGAGGCGGCTCGTCGCGCCAGCTGCGATGCAGCAAACATCTCACGCGGACGAAATCCAAGGCCAAAGCGTGAATCCGTAGCTTAATATTCTACGCAAGCGATCGTGAAGTCGAGGGGTAATTCGTCAAAAAACGAAATTATTCCCTCATATATCAAGGTTTTCCACGTTGAGCGCGTTCTGTTGAATGAAATCTCGGCGTGGCTCAACAACATCACCCATGAGCTTGGTGAAGATGTCATCTGCCTCGCTGACGTCCTCAACGCGCACTTGCAGCATGGTTCGTGCGGCCGGGTCCAGAGTCGTTTCCCACAGCTGTTCGGGGTTCATTTCGCCCAGACCCTTATAGCGCTGCAGCGACAGCCCCTTTTCCCCTTCCAGGAAAATCGCCTGCAAAAGCCCCAGAGGGCCGTGAATCGGGATGTCGCGATCCTTGCGGATCAGATGCGCGGTCTGGCCATAGGTTTCCTGAAGGCTTGCCGTCATCGCGCCCAGCCTGCGGCTTTCGCCGCTGCGCAGCATCGGGCCGTCCAGTGTGCGGCTTTCCTCGACCCCGCGCACTTGGCGGGTCAGTCGGATGCCGGCATCCTGGGTCGGGCGACCGGACCAGCCGCGTTCATATTCCTCGGCGATCATGTCCAGGCGGCGGGCCACCGCTTCGGCCACGCCCTGCGCATCGGAATCGACACGGCCCTGCACCAGCGCGCCGGCGATGGCCGCCTGCTCGGTGATGTGGGACGGGTAATGGGTCGGATAGGCGCGCAGGATGCGCCGCGCAATGCGCGCTTCGTCCACGACGCGGGCAAGGTCGGCACCCGAGATGCTTTCGCCGCTGCCAAGCCGCAGGCTCGCGCCGTCAATGCCCTGCTCGATCAGGTAATCCTCAAGCGCGGCTTCGTCCTTCAGATAGACCTCGGACCGGCCGCGGCTGACTTTGTACAGCGGCGGTTGCGCGATATACAGGTGCCCGGCCTCGATCAGTTCCGGCATCTGGCGGAAGAAGAAGGTCAGCAGCAGGGTGCGGATATGCGCGCCGTCGACATCGGCATCGGTCATGATGACGATCTTGTGGTAGCGCAGCTTGTCCAGGTTGAATTCGTCCCGGCCGATGCTGGTCCCCAGCGCGGTGATCAGCGTGCCGACCTGGTCGCTGCTGAGCATCCGGTCAAAGCGCGCGCGCTCGACGTTCAGGATCTTGCCGCGCAGCGGCAGGACCGCCTGGTTCTGGCGCGAGCGGCCCTGTTTCGCCGAACCACCTGCCGAGTCACCCTCGACGATGAACAGTTCGGAAAGCGAGGGATCCTTTTCCTGGCAGTCGGCCAGCTTGCCGGGCAGCGAGGCAACGTCCATCGCCGTCTTGCGGCGGGTCAGTTCGCGCGCCTTGCGGGCGGCTTCGCGGGCCAGGGCAGCCTCGACGATCTTGCCGACGATCTGCTTTGCCTCGGCAGGGTTTTCCTCGAACCATTCGGCCAGCTTCTCGCCCACGAGTCCCTCGACGGCGGGGCGCACCTCGGACGAGACCAGCTTGTCCTTGGTCTGGCTGGAGAATTTGGGATCCGGCACCTTGACGGACAGAACACAGGTCAGCCCTTCACGGGCGTCGTCGCCGGTGAAGTCGACCTTCTCACGCTTGGCGGCGCCGCTGGACTGGGCGTAATTGTTGATGACGCGGGTCAGCGCGCCGCGGAAGCCCGCCAGGTGGGTGCCGCCGTCGCGCTGCGGGATGTTGTTGGTAAAGGGCAGCACCGTTTCGTGGTAGCTGTCGTTCCACCACATCGCGACCTCGATTCCGATGCCGTTCTTTTCGCCCTGGATGAAGATCGGGTCGGACATGACCGGCGTTTTCGAGCGGTCGATGAATTTCACGAATTCCCGCACGCCGCCTTCGTAGTAAAGCTCGGTCCTGAGGGGTTCGGCAGGCCGCTCGTCCTCAAGGATGATGCGCACGCCGGAATTCAGGAAGGCCAGTTCCCGCAGGCGGTTTTCCAGCGTCTTGTAGACGAAGTCGCGGTTCGAGAAGGTGCCTTCGGCGCTGTCTTCGCGTGACGAGGCCAGGAAGCGCACTTCGGTTCCCTTTTCGCCCGGTGCGGCATCGCCGACGACGCGCAGGTGCTCGACCGTGTCTCCATGCTCGAAGCGGGCGAAATGTTCCTTGCCGTTGCGCCAGACGCGCAGCTCCAGCCAGTCTGACAGCGCGTTGACGACGGAAACGCCGACGCCATGCAGGCCGCCCGAAACCTTGTAGCTGTTCTGGTCGAACTTCCCGCCCGCATGCAGCTGGGTCATGATGACTTCGGCCGCGCTGACGCCTTCGGTCGGGTGCATGTCGACCGGGATGCCGCGGCCGTTGTCGCGCACGGAAACGCTGCTGTCGGCATGGATCTTGACGCGCACGAAATCGGCGTGACCGGCCAGCGCCTCGTCGATGCCGTTGTCGACGACCTCGTAGACCATGTGATGCAGACCCGAGCCGTCATCCGTGTCCCCGATATACATGCCGGGACGCTTGCGCACAGCTTCCAGGCCCTTGAGAACCTTGATGGAATCGGCGCCATATTCGGAGGGCTGGGGGGCGGGTTCGGTCATTGTCATCTTATCCTGCCTTGGGCTCCCATCTTATAGGGGGTCACGGCCGGAATGTCACGGGAAAGCCACAAGATTTAGGGCTTTTCCGGGGATTCAGACCAGCCCCGGCTGATCCAGCAGCGTGGCTCCGTCACGGCTTTCGATCTCGATGACCCACAGGTCCGGATCGCGGCCGGAATGGCGGGCAATCTCGGCGTCGATTTCACGCTCGGCGCCCCCGGAGAGGTTGATCCAGGGGCGTTCATCGGTCTCGAAATCCCATTCCCGCACCCACAGGCTGGCACGGCCGTCCAGCGTCGCGCATTTGACCATGACCGCGCCCGCGGTATCGTCGCCGTGGCGCAGGACATAGGCGGGAATGTCGGCCAGCTGCAGCCGGCGAAGATAGGCCGAAACCCAGATCCCCGCCGCCAACCGCGCCTCAGGCATCGCCGTCGCGGAAATCCAGGCCCATTTCGTTATAGCGCTCGGCCTCGTCCAGCCAGTTTTCGCGCACCTTCACTTGCAGGAACAGGTGGACCGGGCGGCCCATGAATTCCGACAGTTCGGCGCGCGCAGCCTGGCCGACGGCCTTGATCGTCTCGCCGCCCTTGCCAAGTACGATGCCCTTGTGGCCGGGACGCGCGACATAGACGATCTGGTCCACCCGCGCCGAGCCGTCCTTCTTCTCCTCCCACTTCTCGGTTTCCACCGTCAGCTGGTAGGGGATTTCCTCGTGCAGGCGCAGGGTCAGCTTCTCGCGCGTGATCTCGGCGGCGATCATGCGCATCGGCAGGTCGGCCACCTGATCCTCGGGATAAAGCCACGGGCTTTCGGGCACCTCGGCCGCCAGCCAATCTGCGAGATCGTTGCAGCCATAGCCCTTTTCGGCCGAGACCATGAAGGTCTTGGCGAATTCGAACTTGCTGTTCAACTCCTGCGACAGCGCCAGCAGCACCTCGGCCTTGACGCGGTCGATCTTGTTGATGACCAGCGCCACGGGGGTCTTGCCCGCGTTTTCGCGCAGGTTGTCGATAATGGATTGCGCTCCGTCCGTCAGGCCGCGATGCGCCTCGATCAGGAGCAGGATCACATCGGCATCGGCAGCCCCGCCCCATGCGGCCTTGACCATGCTGCGGTCCAGACGGCGGCGCGGGCGAAAGATGCCGGGTGTGTCGACGAAGACGATCTGGGCATTCTCGTGCATCGCGATGCCGCGGATGCGGGCGCGCGTCGTCTGCACCTTGTGCGTGACGATCGAGACCTTGGCCCCGACCATCCGGTTCAGCAGGGTGGATTTCCCGGCGTTCGGTTCGCCGATCAGGGCAACGAAGCCTGCGCGCGTGTCGGTCATGTCGTTCCTTCGATCCGGTCCAGCAGGGCCTGTGCGGCCGCCTGCTCGATGCTGCGTTTGGTGCCCTGTCCGCTGGCGATGGCTTCGCGCCCGTCGTCCAGCCTGACGGTGATTTCGAATTCCGGCGCATGGTCCGGCCCCGAGCGGGCGGTCTGGACATAGCGGGGCGGCGTCATGCCATTGGCCTGCGCCCATTCCTGCAGGACGGTCTTGGCATCGCGGCTGTCGGAATCGACATTCTTCAGCCGGTCTGCCCAATGCTTCAGGATGACACCGCGCGCGGCCTCCAGCCCCGCATCAAGGTAGATCGCGGCGATGACCGCCTCAAGCGCGTCGGCGAGCAGGGCTTCCTTGCGGCGACCGCCGGACAGCATTTCCGAGCGGCCAAGCTTCAGGACGTCGCCCAGACCGATTTCGCGCGCGACGGCGGCGCAAGTCTCGCCCTTGACCAGCGCGTTGTAGCGGGGGGCAAGCTGGCCCTCGCTTGCGGCGCGGTCGGCCGAAAACAGCGCTTCGGCCATGGTCAGCCCCAGGACGCGGTCGCCCAGGAACTCCAGGCGCTGGTTGTCGGGGCGGGTCGTGCTGGCGATAGAGCCGTGGGTAAGGGCGCGCTGCAGCAGTTCGGGCCGGGCGAAGTCATGGCCCAGCCGTCCCGAGAAGGCGCGTAGTTCGGCAGAAATCTTCATGTTCCGATCCTGCCACGGCCCCCCTTCCGCGGCAATTCTTCCTTATTCGACGGCCTTGAAGAAACGATCCGGGCGCCAGGTCCAGAAATACAGCAGCGACTTGCCCGCGGACGAGAACATGATCCGGTCGGCACGGCCGATCAGGTATTCCGCCGGAACCATGCCGACGCCGCCCAGCGAGGCAGGCCAGCGCGAGTCGCCAGAATTGTCCCGGTTGTCGCCCATGAAGAAGTAATTCCCCTCAGGCACGGTGAATTCCGGCGTGTTGTCGCCCGGCCCGTTGTCCGTCAGGTTCAGCACGTCATGGCTGACGCCGTTGGGCAGCGTTTCGGTCATGCGCTCTGAGACGCATTGACCGTCGGTCGCGGCGCGGATCTGGCTGGGGCAGGGCAGGCTGCCTTGCGGTCCCTGCGGAGCCTGTTCCTCGGTGAAGGTGCCGTTGGCGACCTGCGGCGCAGCCTCGCCATTGATGTAAAGGACACCGTTGCGCATCTGGATGCGGTCGCCCGGCAGGCCGATCAGCCGCTTGATGAAGTCGTCGCCACGCGTCGGATGGCGGAAGACGACCACGTCACCCCGCTCGGGTTCCGAGCCAAGGATGCGTCCCGAGATCGGACACATCGAGAAGGGGCAGGAATGCTGGGAATAGCCATAGGCCATCTTGTTGACGAACAGGAAGTCGCCGATCAGCAACGTGTCCTTCATGCTGCCCGAGGGGATCCAGAACGGCTGGAAGAACAGCGTGCGGAACACCCCCGCGATCAGCAGGGCCCAGAAGATGGTCTTGACGGTTTCCCAGATGCCGCCATCTTTGCGGGCTTCGCTTTTGGCCATGGATGCCGGTCCCCTCATGCGGAATTCGCGCGTTCATGGGCCGCGCGACAAGACAAAGTCAAGCGGAAGCGCCGGTAAACATGGGGGCGATCACGCCCTCGGGAAGCGCCTCGATCACCACGAAGGCCTGCGCCCAGGGGTGATCGTCGGTCAGGGTGACATGGACGAAGGCCCGGTGGCCCGCAGGCGTCATGCTGCGCAGGCGTTCCGCCGCCCAGCCGGTCAGATGCATGGTGGGCTGGCCGCTGGGCAGGTTGCGCACGGCCATGTCCTTCCAGCTGATGCCCATGGCAAGCCCGGTGCCAAGCGCCTTTGAGCAGGCTTCCTTCGCGGCCCAGCGTTTGGCCAGGGTCGCGGCCTCAAGCTTGCGGCGTGCGGCAAGGGCCAGCTCGGTCTCGGTGAAGACGCGATTGCGAAAGCGGTCGCCATGGCGATCCAGTACCCCCGCGATGCGGTCGATATTGGCAAGATCCGAGCCGATGCCAAGGATCATGCGCGCGCCGCGTCCATCCGGCGGCGCATTTCGCGGATCGCCTGGTCCAGCCCGATGAAGACCGATTCCGCGATCAGGAAATGCCCGATGTTCAATTCCTTGAACTCGGGGATCGCGGCGATCGGCCCGACCGTGTCGAAGGTCAGCCCGTGGCCGGCATGGACCTCAAGCCCAAGGCTTGCCGCCAGCGCCGCGCCCTTGCGCAGCGCCGCCAGTTCGGCGTCGCGTTCCGCCACCCGGCCCTCAGTGTCGAAGTCGCAATAGGCGCCGGTGTGAAGTTCGACGACCGTCGCGCCGATCCGTGCCGCGGCCTCGATCTGGGCGGGTTCATGGCCGATGAACAGCGACACGCGGCACCCTGCGTTGCGCAGGGGCGCGATGAAACCGGCCAGTTGCGCCTCGTTTCCGGCGACATCCAGCCCGCCCTCGGTCGTGCGCTCTTCGCGTTTTTCGGGGACGATGCAGACTGCGTGCGGGCGGTGGCGCAGAGCAATGGCTTGCATTTCCGGCGTCGCGGCCATTTCCAGGTTCAGGGGCAGGCGCAGCTGCGCCATCAGGTTGTCGATATCCGCGTCCGAGATGTGGCGTCGATCCTCGCGCAGATGCGCGGTGATGCCGTCGGCCCCGGCGGCCTCGGCCAGTTCGGCGGCGCGCACCGGGTCGGGCCAGGGCGTGCCGCGCGCATTGCGGATGGTGGCGACATGGTCGATGTTCACGCCAAGGCGTAGCATGGTCTTTCCTCCCGAATTCCGCCCGGTTCTAAAGCGTCCCGCGATCTTGCGCGAGTCCGGATGCGGCCACCCACCAGTCCGGATGATCCGCAGCGATCGCGCGGCGCGCATCCTCGGCTGTCCGTGCATCCGGGAACAGGCCGAAACAGGTGGCGCCCGATCCCGACATGCGGGCCAGCGCGGCGCCCGCGCCCTGCAACGCGGCCAGGCAGTCCGCGATCACGGGCAGCAGCCGGATCGCCGCGGGCTGCAGGTCATTGCGGCAGTCGGTCAGGAACGCGATCAGGGTCGCGGCATCGGGGAAATCAGGAAGAACCTGGGGTATCGGTGGGTTCACGCGGCAGTCCAGCGCCGCAAAGACCGCCGGTGTCGACAGCCCGCAAAGCGGGTTCACCAGCAGCACATGCAGTTGGGGCAGGGGCGGCAGCGGGGTCAGGATCTCTCCCAGCCCCTGCATCCGCATCGGCCGGCCCGCAAGGCATACCGGAACATCCGCGCCCAGTATCTCGGTTCCGGGGGGGCGGGCGTCCAGCGCGCGCAGCACCGCCGCCGCATCGGCCGAGCCGCCCCCGATGCCCGAGGCGACGGGCAGGTTCTTTTCCAGCGTGATGACCGCTTCGCGTCCGGCCAGCCGGGCCGCGCGCAGACACAGGTTCTGGGGATCGTCGGCAAGTGCCCCGGCAAAGGGGCCGGTCAGGCGCAAAGATAGCGGCCCCGGCGCGACCGTCACGACGTCACCCACGTCCAGAAACACCACGAGGGAATCGAGCAGGTGATAGCCATCGTCCCGCCGTCCGGTCACGTGCAGCGTCAGGTTCAGTTTCGCGGGCGCAAGCTCGCGCCGGGGCAGGGTCATGTCAGTTCTTGGTCGAATCGGCCGGGGTCTGGGTGGCGCGGGGGGTGGGAAGCTTGCCACCATTCGCCTTTTCCTCGGCAAGAACCTTGTCCAGCCCGCGATCCAGCTTGGCGTGGATGCGCTGTGCTTCGCTTTCCTGCTCGGGCTTCAGCGACAGGGCGCGCTGCCACTGGATCTCGGCTTCGCGGTGACGGCCTGCCATCCAGTAGATGTCGCCCATGTGGTCATTGACCAGCGAATCCCCGGCCATCGCCGAGACGGCCTTTTCCATCGGGGCGACCGCCTCGTCATAGCGACCCATCCGGTAATAGGCCCAGGCCAGCGAATCGAGGATATAGCCGTCATCCGGACGCAGCTCGACTGCGCGCTTGATCAGGTTCAGCGCCTCGTCCAGCTTCTCGCCACGGTCGACAAGGCTGTAGCCCAGATAATTCAGCACTTGCGCGGAGTCCGGGCGCAGCTTCAGCGCGGCGCGGAAATCCGCCTCGGCCTTGGGGAACTGGCCCGAACGTTCCAGCGCGATGCCACGCGCATAAAGCGGGAACCAGCGCGCCTCGCCCGCCTTGGTGCCGATCAGCGACAGGGCCTTGTCATAGGCGGGGATCGCCTGCGCGAACTTGTCCTGCTGGCGCAGCAGGTCGCCAAGGGCGATCCAGCCCTGCGCCAGTTCGGGATGCGCGGCGGTCAAGGACAGGGCCGCCTTTTCGGCATCGTCCAGACGGTCGGCGCGGGTCAGCGCGTCGATCCGCGACAATTCCGCGATCGGCCGCATGTCGCCCAGTTCGCGCAGCGCGTCGAATTCCTGCTCGGCCAGATCGAACTGCCCGAAGCCCTGCAGAAGCTGGGCGGTGATCAGCCGCGCTTCGCCCAGGTCGGGGGCAAGATACGATGCCAGACGTGCATGAATCAGCGCCAGCGGATCGGGATCGTCGCTGTTGGCAAGGACGCTGGCAAAGGTCAGATAGACCTGCGCCAGCCCGTCCGCCGGGGTGCGCACGCTGTCGAAGGGCAGTGTCTCGCCCTTTTTCAGCCGGTCGCGCAGGGCGACAAGATGCGGCTCCTCCTCGAATCCGGGGGTCTCCTCCAGCATCTTGATGGCATCGGCATTGCGCTCAAGCTGGGACAGGACCTGCGCGCGGGCGATGACGCCCAGGATATGCGCGCCAGCGGACTTGTCCTCCAGAAGCTTATCGGCCCCCTCATAATCGCCGACCGCCGCCTTGGCGAGCGCGAGGTGATAGTTCACCATCGGCCGCGCGCCGCGCACCTTGCCCATTTCCTCAAAGGCGGACAGCGCCTGGCGTGCATTCCCGGCACCCAGCAACGCCCAGGCGCGCATCATCTTGTCGAACAGCTGGTTGCCGCCCGGCGCGACCTCGTCGACATCGTCGCGGGTGCTGGGCGGGGGGGCCTTGTCGATGGCATTGACCAGATCCTGCCAGCGCCCGGCCCGCGCCAGTTCGGTGCGCTGCATCAGACGTGCCAGTTCGGTCGCGCGGCCCTGATCGGTCATGGTGACGGCAAGCGCACCCGCCCGCTCCATCTCTCCGGCCGAGATCAGCGCGACCAGCGCGGAATCCTGCAGGAAGGGGTCGGTGTCATCCTGCGTCATCGCCTGCAGGTAATAATCCGCGGCGCTGCGGTAATCATTGGCGATCGCGGCCTGGCGCGCGGCCAGATAGGGCCCGGCCAGCCCATGCGTCTCGGGGCCGGGCTTGGCGGTTGCCTTGTCCTCGGGCCCGCCCGGCGCCGAAGGCGCCTTCTGGGCGAGCGAGGGGGCGGCAAGGGCTGCGCCGGTAAATCCCGGCGTGGCGGTCAGCGCGATAAGCGCCAGAGAAAGCAGTCTTGTCGTCACGGTTTCGGCCCATTCCTGGCAATACCCGCTGCGACCCTAGCCTTCCCTTTGCCGATGGGCAACGCCGCCCCTTTCTCGGCCGGTTCCCCCCTCGATCACATGTTCGGGTAGTTTGGCCCGTCACCGCCCTGCGGGGTGGTCCAGACGATGTTCTG
>NZ_JAVRQI010000023.1:0-49846 GCF_031854425.1 Paracoccus broussonetiae
CAGAACATCGTCTGGACCACCCCGCAGGGCGGTGACGGGCCAAACTACCCGAACATGTGATCGGGGGGGCGGGCAGATACAGGCTTTCTCGTTCCGCGACAGAAAGGGGCTTCGCTCCGTCCGGTCCATTGCAGTCCACAGATACGTGTGTGTTTCGAGTGGACTGCTTGAGCTGGACGACCGCCCCGTCGGAAACTGATACGCTGAGCGGGTCTTGAAGGGAGAAGGCTCATGACCTCACGAGCTGCGCTGCCCGTGCCCCGATCAACCGCAGGCTAAAGGTCAACGAGCGCGAAAGGAGTTTGGCACTATTCGCTTTCGAGACATCGGCGTGAAGGTGTCGCCGGACCGGATGTCTTTATCCGGACGCACGGCGTGGATCAGGGCGTATCAATTTCAAGACGACACTGCGGAAATCTCGGGCCGAGGAGTCGTCGATGTCGTCACACGCAGGTAGTTCTGCCCCGAGCACGAACCTGCCGGCGAAGCTGAAGTAACCGTCAGAGGTTTTTCACGCGTCACTTCGATATAACATGTTGGTATCAATGACTTAACTTTGCCAAGCAGGGCAGGGTGCTCGGTGGTCGTGTGGACGACCCTATGGGCATACGCATTCGGAGGAACAAGCCCATGACCGGTCCGACGAATTGCGGTCAGATACGCCCCTTTTCACGAAACCAGCCCCAGAAGACCAATCGTGATCAGGCTGAGCGCCCAGAAAGTCTCAAGATTGAACCAGCTGCGCGAGACGAAACCCAACCCCAGCCAGCCGTGAACCGCCAGCGCGATACCGCCCCCGACGGCGACCATCGCCACCGTATGCACGACCGCGACCGCGATCGCCGTCCCGATGTTCCCCGGCGCAAGCTGAGCCAATGCCGCGGCATGATGGCCATCCGTGCGGCACAGGCCCAGATAGATCGGCAGGATCATCAGCCCGGCCCCGTGGACCAGCGCGATCGCAAAGGACCACAGCACCAATTGCCCGGGCCTGATCCGTGCCAGCCCGCGCGGGTGGCGGCGCTCGACCAGCCGATAGCAGCCGAACAGGATTACCAGCAGGCTCGCGGCGATCCGGATCTTGTCCTGATAGGCGACCAGCCACAGGGCCAGCGCAAAGGGCAGCAATATCGCCAGGACCGAGGCCAGATGCCCGACCGCCAGTTGCCCCATGCCCGACAGCAGGTCGCGCCGCCCGCGCCCCATCAGCCCCGCCGACACCGCCAGGGGCCAGCCCATGCCGGGGTTTGCCCCGTGATAGGCTCCGCTCAACAGCACCGACAGCCACAGCCCGGCCTGCCCCCAGCCCTCCACGTCAGACCGAGGGGTAGCAGAAGGATTCGGTCGAGCAATCCCCCCCTTCCAGCCGGATCTGATGCGCCCGATAGCCGGCGGGGAACTCGGGCCAGAAACCGGCGTCAAGGGTCAAGCCGCCCATCGCCCCGACATCGGCCTTGACCATCGCCGAGGGCACGCCGCCGGGATAGAACTGCTCGTCCCATGTCGAATAAAGCGAATTCGTCCAATAGACGCGCTTGCCGTCACGGCTGATCTCGACCATCTGGGGGCCTCCGGCATAGGGCTTGCCGTTGGGATGCGGGGTCTTGCGCGTGATCCCTCCGACATGGACCGAGCCTGTCAGTTTCGGCTGCATCGGATCGCTGACATCATATTGCCGCATCTCGCCCGTGCCCCAGCACGAGACGTAAAGAAAGCGGTCATCGAGCGACAGGTCGATATCGGTGATCAGCGGCGGGACCGCCTTGAAGCCTTGCAGCAGCGGCGGCAGATCCTTTGGATCGGCGGCTTCCGGCGGGATCGTCGCGGTCTTGCGACAATGAAACTCGGCGCCCTCGCGCCACCAGGTCCAGATCGAGCCTTCCAGGTTGGTCGTGTCCACCACTACGCCGACAAAGCCATATTGCTTGGCCGGATCATGCGCGGGGCGTACCTCCAGCGCCATCTGGTGGTTTTCGCCCAGATCGATCACCTGCACATGTTTGCGTGCCCGCAGATCCCAGAAATGCAGTCGATGCCCGTATTTGTTGGCCAAAAGCTGCTCGGGGACGATGCCGTTTTCAAACTGCGGCGGCAGTGCCCATTCGCTGGAGACCATGTAATCGCGCGGAAGGTTCCACCAGAAATCGTAATGCTTGTCTTGCGGACCTCGTTCGATCTCCCAGCGGCCGATGACGTCGAAGGTCTGGCAATCCATGATGAAGATGCCGGGCGGGCCGTCGGTTCCGTCCGGGCCAGCCCCTCCAAGGGTCGAGACATAGATCCCTTCGGGTCCACAATGGATGGTATGGGGGCGGGAATAGCCGGTCTTGCGAAAGACCTCGTCTGGCTCGATGACGCGGTGGATCTTGGGGTGGCGCGGATCGGGCTTGGTATCGACGATATAAATGCGGGACGAGCGCAGCCCGGGAATGATCAGGTAGCGTCTTTCCAGAAAGGCATGTCCCGTCAGCGGAGACAGCGAGGATGAGCAGGCGTTCCAGCCGAAATGATGGAACTCGTCGCCCTTTTCAGACATCACCAGGGTGCTGATGACCTGCCCGAATTTCGGCGATTTCGGATCGAGATCGACCACTGCCAAAGCATCGGGCTGCGAGAAATCCGGGCTGAGCAGAAGTGTATAAGCCAGTTTCTCGGGCTCGGCCTCCATGGCCAGCCGGGGCGTCGCGTGGAATGTGGGATCGGGACGGATCGACATGCACTTCTCCTTTCATGATGCCCTTGATGCGGACCAGGATAGAAGCTGCGGTGGGGCGACAACGTGATCGCACCGCTGATGTGAAGGCTGAACCCGCCCCGAAACTGCGGCAACGATTCGTTTCCCCGGCCCGTCGTCCCTTGGTCGGCATGGGGCCAGCGAACCGATTTGCCGACCTCGTGAGCGCGGTAGGGTAGAATGTAAGAAATACCTAGATTGGTGTCGTCACCGGGCGCAAACCTGCCCGCGCATCGGCATTGTGCTCCTATGCCTTGCGGCGGGTGCCATCCTCGCGATGAGCGGCACGCCGCGGATGATCGCGCGCATCGGCGCCGCTCTACTTGCCAAGCTAGGAAGCATCATTGCCGTCATCGCGTCTGCGGCATTCCTTCACCTGTCGCCCGAGGGCGAGCACAAGGCGGCACATGACCAGCGGTCCGGGGCGGCAAAGCCCGGTCTGCGCGCGCTGCGGATCGGCCTTCCAGCCACTGCATCTATCAGGTCGTCGGGACTGCCCATGTCTGACGGCTCTTGCATAGCGCGTTTGCGACTGTGACTGCTGGCCCCAATATAGAGATGCACTTCGCTCAGGCGCTTGTTCTCAGAAAATGTGGCATGCGTCACGCACTGCTGGCTCTGGTCGAAGCCCCGATCTAGTAGGGAAATAATGTCCCAGCGGACCTTTGGCCGCCGGGCGGCATAGGAATTGGTTTTGACGTATTTGCCGTTCTGGTGCGGGTCGCGGACTCACAGGATGTCCCGCAGCCCCGCCGTCGGCAGGCTCAATAGCCGGTGCAGGTCGTCGGGCCGGGCAGGAGCCTGGCTAAAGCACAGGCTAACTTGCCCGGCCCAACCCGCCCAGCCATTGAAGTGCACTTTCCAAACTGGGTTCAGGCCGGGGCCTGTCGAGCTGCAACTCATCCGCGATATGTGAAAGGTGATGCGCCATTTTGGCGGCGGCTTTCTCTCCGTCGCCAACGGCTATCGCGCGAACGATGCTGCTGTGCTCGTCCCGCGGGCATCCCGTCTCGGATTCCGCGTGAACCAGGATCGCAAGACAGGTCAGTACCTGCAGTTGCGTCAGGATGTGGACCAGATAGACGTTCCCGCTGATCTCGGCCAGCTTTAGGTGAAACTCTCCGGTCAGACGGACGAGGGTTGAGCGGTCTCCGGCATTTCGCGCTGCTTCCTCGGTCGCGATGTGATGGTTCAGGCGCTCCAGATCCTCGGCCGAGCGGGTCAGCGCGATCGAATGGACCATTCCCGGTTCGATCATCTTCCGCACGTCCAGCATCATTCTGGCTTCCGCGCGCGAGGGGGCCGCGATCGTATAGCCAAGGTTCGGCGTCTTCTTGAAGACTCCGATCTCCGAAAGCTTGCCCATCGAGGCACGCACGACGGTCCGGCTGACACCGAAGATTTCGGCAAGCTTCGCCTCGGTGATCCTTTCCCCCGGCGGCAAGCGCTGTTCGAATATCGCCTCGATCAGGCGGCGCGTGATCTCCTGCTCGGTATAGCCGTGACGGCGCTTCTGAGAAGGGCCGTCCGCCGAATTTTCCTTGCTGTTCATGAGCTTTCTGAAATGCCCCCGTGCGGTTCAATGTCAGCCTAAAACCTGAGCATTCATGTCTGCTCCGCGCGATCTACATGCTTTCAGCCGATATCGCATGTCGCCCCGGCAATTTCAATTGACACAGTCCAACATTGTCCTTTTCATTGTATCCAATCAAGTAAACCAGCTGCGAGCCCCAAGTTTCGCGAAGACGGAACAGGTCACCAGCTTCAACGCAGGGAGACATTGACTTGGAACTCAAGACGCTTCTTTTCCCCAGCCGGCGCTTGCTGATGCAGACCGCTCTGGGGGCGCTGGTCCTCGCCGCACCCCTCGCCGCTCAGCCGGGCTGGGCGCAAAACGCGCAGGAAATCCTGATCGTCGCCGGCCCCCGCACCCCGGAATCCCTCGATCAGGAATATCCGCCGACCGAGGCCGTCCACGAATTGCGCCGCAACGTGAACGAGCGGTTGCTGACCTATGAGATGAAGAAGGGCGAGGACGGCATCTCCTATGAGGATTTCTCGAAGGTCGCCGGCGCATTGGCCGAATCCTGGGAGGTGGCACCCGATTTCAAGTCGATCACCTTCCACCTGCGGTCCGGCGTGGTCAGCGGCGCGGGGCATCCGCTGGATGCCGATGACGTCATGTGGTCGTTCGAGCGCGGCTGGAACCTGAAGTCGAACTTCCACTGGTACATGACCCAGATCCTCAAGATTGAGGATTTCGACACGGCCTTTGAAAAGATCGATGACATGACCGTCAAGGTCAGCATCCCGAACGCGTCGCCTTTGCTGGAAAAGCTGTGGATCAACAGCGATCTGGGCATTCTCGACTCGGACACGATGAAGGAGCACCTGACCGACGCGGATCCCTGGGGACAGCGCTGGCTTGCCACCAACTCGGCATCCTTCGGACCTTACAAGGTGACCAAATACGCACCGGGGCAGGAAATCATCTATGAGGCCAACGCGGACTATTACCGCGGCGCGCCGAAGCTGAAGAAGGTCATCTTCCGCGAGATGCCGACCAGTGCCAACCGCCTTGCGGCATTGCAGGCCGGGGCGGTCGACGTGGCCGAATACCTGTCGCCGCGCGAACTCTCGATGCTGGGGCAGATGCCGGGCGTGACAATCAACAAGGTGTTCGGGAACTTCGTCCACCGGGTCGAGATGCAGAATGAAACCCCACCCTTCGACAATCCCAAGGTTCGCCGTGCGCTGAACTACCTTGTGCCGCGGGATGAGATCGCGAAGGCCGTCTATTTCGACACCGCCCGCCCGACAAAAAGCCCGATTTCAGAGATTTATCCGGCCTTTACCGAAGAATACTACGATTTCGGGAATGATGTGGAAAAGGCCAAGGCCCTGCTGGCCGAGGCAGGGTTGCCGGACGGCTTCCAGACCGAGCTTGGCTATCGGACGGGCGACCAGCTTGAGGAAGAGCTTGCGGTCATCCTGAAGACCGCCTTCGCCAAGGCGGGCGTGGACGTTACCCTGTCCAAGCTGCCGGCATCGACTCTGGTCGAGCGCTATACGAAGGGCCAGATCCCGATGTATTTCTTCCGCGACATGGCGATCGTTCCCGATGCAGCCTATGTGGCGAACCTGTGGCTGAACAGCAATTCGCTGATCGACTATTCACGCTTCCACAGCGACGAGGTGAACGAGCTGATCAACAGCGCGCTGACCTCGACCGAAGAGGAGAAGCGGCTCTCGGACATGAAGCGCGTGCAGCAGATCACCATGGAAAACGCGCCCTGGGTCTTCCTGTTCAACCCCGGCTACCAGCTTGCGACGCGCCAGAACGTCAAGGGCTTTTCCTGGTACACGCCCAACGGCAATGCGTGGTTCGACTTCTACAAGGAATGATCTCTGAACCGAGATGTCGCCCGCCGGGCCATCCGGCGGGCATCCTTCCCTGATGGAATGACCGACATGAGCTTTTCGACGACCTGGCGGCGTCTGCCGCGTACGCTGCGCATCGTCCTGACGCGGCTTCCGATGGTGATGCCGCAGATGCTGGGCGTTATCTTCGTGACCTTCATGCTGGTCCGGCTGCTGCCCGGCGACCCGGCATTGTTGATGCTGGGCAACATGGCGACCCCGGAAAGCATCGCCAACCTGCGCGAGCAACTGGGGCTCGACGGAAGCCTCTGGCAGCAATTCGTGCATTACCTGGGTGGCGTCCTGCAGGGCGATCTGGGGGTTTCGCTGTTTACTTCTAACCCGGTGGCCGTCGACCTGATGGAGCGGGCGCCGGCGACGCTTGAGCTGATCTTCTATGCGATGATCCTGACCATCCTGATTGCGGTCGCCGTCGCAGTCCTGGCGGTCGTCCGTCCCGGTGGGATCGCCGATTACATCAGCCGCTTCTATGGCATGGCCGCCGGAGCGATTCCAGATTTCTGGGTCGGGCTTTTGCTGATCTTCTTTCTGTTCAGCACCCTCGGAATCGCCGCCGCGCCCTTTGGCAGGATCGACCCGATGGTCTCGCCACCGCCCGCTGTGACCGGCTTCTATACGTTCGACGCCGTGATCGCAGGGGATTTCGCGGCGCTGAAATCGGCAGCGGGACGCCTGCTTCTACCGGTCCTCACGCTGACCATCGTGAATGCGGGGGCGCTGATGAAGATGACCAAGACCACCTTTGCCGACATCTGGCGGTCGGACTTCATCCGGCACCAGCGGGCCAGCGGGCTGAGCCAAACCCGCATCGTCCGAAACGCGCTGCGCAACAGCCTGCCGCCGGTCATCACGCTTGTCGGCTTTCTCATCGGCTTTTTGCTGGGCGCCGCGGTCCTGGTCGAGACGATCTTCTCATGGGGCGGCCTTGGCCAATACGCGGTGCAGGCCGTGACCTATTCCGACTATCCCGCGCTGCAGGGCTTCGTGCTGGTTGCGGCCGTCTTCATCCTGGTGGTCTATCTGATCGTGGACATTCTCTACGAACTGGCCGACCCGCGGATTCAGGTCTGAGGGAGCAGCCATGTCGCAGATCAGGAACTTCATTACCTTCATCCTCAGCCGGCCGGGAGCCGCCTTCGGGCTTGCGCTGCTTCTCCTTCAGGTGGTCGCGATCATCTTCGCGCCGCTTCTGGCCACCCATGCCCCGACCGAGGCAGACCCGCTGGCCTCGCTTCAGCCGCCGTCGGGCGCGCATTGGCTGGGCACAGATGTGTCCGGCATGGATATCTATTCGCGCATCATCTATGCGACGCGCGTCAACCTGCTCATCTCTATCGTCGCGGTCGCGGTGGCCTTTGTCATCGGCGTACCCGTGGGCCTTGTCGTCGGATATTACCGCGGCTGGGCCAGCACCTTCGTCATGCGCGTATTCGACTTCATCCAGTCCTTCCCGGTCTTTGTCCTGGGCATGGCGCTGGTATCGGTGATGGGGCAGGAGATCTGGAACGTCGCCATCGTGCTTGCGGTGCTTTTCGTCCCGATCTTTGCCCGCCTGATCCGGGCCGAAGCGCTGTCGTTGCGTGACCGGCCCTTCATCGCCGCGGCGCGCTGCTCGGGCGCGACGGACAGCCAGATCATGTTCCGCCATATCCTGCCCAATGCGCTGACGCCGGCAATCGTCCAGATCTCGATCTCGATCGGGATGGCGATCCTGCTGACCGCGGGCCTGTCCTTCATTGGGGCAGGAGTTCGGATGCCGCTGCCGGAATGGGGGCTTATGGTCTCGGTCGGATCGCAGCAGATGATACTCGGCGTCTGGTGGGTCGCGCTGTTCCCCGGACTTGCCATCGTCTTTTCCGTGCTGAGCTTCGCCCTGATGGCGGATGCCCTGCGCGACTATGTTGATCCCCGCAGGGAGAGAGCCTGATGGAAATGCAGGACAGGAAACCATTGCTTGAAACCCGCGATCTGTCGGTTGCCTTCGGGGACAAGACCGTGCTGCACGGTGTCAGCCTGCAGCTTCGCCCCGACGAGGTTCTGGGCATCGTGGGCGAGACCGGCGCCGGGAAATCGGTTCTCGCCCGCGCGCTGATCGACCTCCTGCCCGGCAAGGGGCGCATCAGCGGGGGGACCGTGCAGATCGGCGGTCGTGAGTTGCGACAGATGTCCGCAGGCGAACTGCGGCAGTTGCGCGGTGGGGGCGTGGCCCTGATCGGGACGGATGCCAAGTCGCTTCTGGACCCGGTCCGCCCGGTGGGCGAGCAGGTGGCGGACGTGCTGCGCGCCCATAAGGGACTGAGTGCCGGAGCAGCCCATGACGCGGCGGTCTCGCTTTTCGCCAAGGTGGGTATCGTCGATCCCGAGAAACGCGCGCAGGCCTATCCGCATCAGCTTTCCGGCGGCATGGCCCAGCGGGTGATCATCGCCATGGCCCTGATCGCCGAGCCTCGGGTAATCCTTGCCGACGACGCGACGCTGGGGCTGGATGCCACCATTCAGGTCCAGGTGCTCGATCTGCTGGTCGCGCGCTGCCGCGAGGCCGGAATGGGTGCGATCATCATCACGCATGACCTTGGCATCGTCGCACGCTATTGCGACCGGGTGGCGATCATGCGCGAGGGCCGCATTGTCGAGGAAGGCGCGACGGCCGGTTTCCTCAATCGCCCCGCGACGGACTATGGCGCGGAACTGCTGGCCTCGGCACGGGCGCGCCCGGCACAGATGGTGCGATCGGGGCGCGCGCAGCCGGCCAAGGCGGCCTCGCTGCTGGAGGTGGTCAATCTGGTCAAGCATTTCCCGACCCCGTCGGGGCATGTGGTCAAAGCGGTGGATGACGTCTCATTTACCGTACCACGCGGCGAGACACTGGCGCTGGTGGGCGAAAGCGGCTCGGGAAAGACAACCGTGGGCCAGTGCCTTGTCAGGTTGCTCGGCTCGGACAGCGGCAGGGTGCAGTTTGACGGGCGCGATATCCTGACCTTGCCGGACCGGGATTTCCGCCCGCTGCGGCGCAATATCCAGATGGTGTTTCAGGAGCCTTATGTCGCGCTGAACCCGCGTTGGACGGTGGCACGGCTGATCGCTGAGCCGCTTGCGCTTGACCCGACGATGGCCAGCCCGGTCGCGCGGAAAGCGCGGGTGCAGGAGATGCTTGACCTTGTCCGCCTGCCCGCGCGTCTGGCCGAGGTCTATCCCCATGAGTTGACCGCGGGCGAGCAGAAGCGGGTTGGGATGGCGCGGGCCTTGGCGACCCGCCCGGATTTCGTGGTTTTTGACGAACCTACGACGGCGCTCGACATCCGGGTGCGCGCGCAGATCATTGACCTGGTGCGCGAGTTGCAGCGCGAGATGCATCTCGCGACGCTGTTCATTACCCACGACCTGAACTCGGTCCGCTCGCTGGCACATAACGTGGCGGTGATGCGCCACGGCAAGATCGTCGAGATTGGGGAGACTGAACGCATCTTTGCCAACCCGCAGCATGATTACACCCGTATGCTTCTCGGCGCGGAACTGCCGATCGAACGCTATGCGGCCTGACCGTGAAGGAACCCCAATGAGCGAGAGACATGTTCTGGTCACCGGCGCCGCCGGCCTGATCGGCAATGCGGTGCGGACCAAGCTCGAAGATCGCGGAACCAGGGTCATTGCCGTCGACCGCGTGGCGACAGAGGTCGACGGGCGCGAGGTCCGCGAATGCGACGTGACCGACATCCACGGCCTTCATGCCATCGCAAGGGCGCATGACATCGGAAAGATCGTCCATTGCGGGGCGTTTTCGGGGCCGATGGTGTCGCCCGACCATCCGATCCAAATGGTGCAGGTCAATATTGGCGGCGCCGCGAATATAGGTGAGCTTGCCCGGATCATCGGAGGCGTACGGGTGGTTTTCGCCTCGACCGCGACCGCCTATGGCGTGACGCCCCCGGCCCCCGTTTCTGAGGATACGGTCATGGTCCCGGACACGATGTACGGAGCGTCGAAGGCCGCTGCCGAGCATGTGATGAACGCCTATAAGCTGCAATTCGGCGTGGACACGGTGAACCTGCGCATCGGCTGGGTCTATGGCCCGCGCCGCAGCACGGCCTGCTTGATCCGGCAGATGCTGGTCGATGTCATGGCCGGGCGGACGACGCATTTCCCCTATGGGCGCGATTTCCCGCGCCAGTATTTGCATATCGACGACGCATGCGACGCGATGATCGCAGCCCTTGACCGGGAGGCGCTGCCGCAACAGGCCTATAACATCACCGGAGGGTCGTGGCTGACGCTGGCAGAGGTCGCCGAGACGGTGAAGCGGGTCATCCCCGAGGCGAGGATCGAGGTCGCCCCGGGCGATGATCCGGGCGACATGCGCCAGGAACGCTTCGACATTTCCGCGGCCAAGCGCGATCTGGGCTATCGCCCCCGGATGACCCTGGAACAAGGCATACGCAACTATCTGGACTGGCTTCGACTTCAGGAAGGCACGAAATGAACGCTATCGCGACACCATTCTCCTTGAAGGGGCGTAACGCCCTGATCACCGGGGGCAGTCGGGGCATCGGGGCGGCCATCGCCAGCCTGTTCGCGGATGCGGGGGCCAACGTGGCGATCTGCCATTTTGGCGATGCATCCGGGGCGCAGGCGCTGGAGCAACAGTTCAATGCCCGGTCGCTCAGGCTTGCCGCGATGGAATGCGACGTCGCCGATGAGGCGCAGGTCTCGGCATTGGCCGAATGGACCAGGGATGCGATCGGCGAGCCCGACATTTTGGTCAATTGCGCGGGCATCGGCGGCAAGGACAAGCCCTTTGGCGAGGTTTCGGTTGCCGAATGGGACCGGATGCTGGGCGTGAACCTGCGCGGGGTCTTTCTGGTCACCCGCGCCTATTTTCCCGGAATGCTGCAGCGGCGCTACGGTCGGATCGTCAACATCGCCTCGCAGCTGGCATATAAGGGCGCGCCGGGCCTTGCCGCCTATGTCGCCGCCAAGGCGGGTGTCGTGGGGCTGACCCGCGCGCTTTCCTACGAGGGGGCGGCGCATAATGTCATGGTGAATAGCATCGCTCCCGGCCCGGTCGAAACCCCGCTGCTGATGGGCCACAGCGATGCATGGCTCGCGATGAAGAAGGGTCAGTTGCCGGTCGAGCGTTTCGGCCAGCCGGACGAGATCGCGCCGACCGCGCTGCTGCTTGCCTCGGAAAAGGGCGGGGCGTTCTATTGCGGGCAAACGCTGTCGCCCAATGGCGGCGACGTGATGGTGTGAGGAGGGACATCATGCAGGAATACGACTTGGTCATCCGTGGCGGCACCGTGGTCACCGCCGCAGACACGGCGCGGGCGGATGTCGGCATTCGCAACGGCAAGATCATCGCGGTCGGGCTGGAACTGGCGAAGGGCAAGCAAGAGATAGATGCCACCGGGCTTCGGGTCATGCCCGGCGGTATAGACAGCCATGTGCATTTGGCCCAACCCGCCTTTGGCGGGCCGGCGATGGCCGACGGTTTTGAGAGCGGCACCCGTTCCGCCATCGCGGGCGGCAACACCACCGTTCTTCCCTTTGCGCTGCAATCGCGCGGCATGTCCCTGCGCAAGGCGGTCGAGGATTACCACAAGGAGGCCGAGGGTCAGTCCTATTGCGACTATGGCTTTCACCTGATCCTGACCGATCCGACCCCCGCCGTGCTGGGGCAGGAACTCCCTGCGCTCGTGGCGGCGGGCTATACCTCGCTCAAGGTCTTCATGACCTATGAGGACATGGTGCTGAACGATCGCGAATTGCTCGAGGTGTTCGATGCCGCGGGCGAGTATGGCGCCCTGGTCATGGTCCATTGCGAAGGCTATGACGCCATCCGCTTCATGACCGAAAAGCTTGAGAAGGCCGGAAAGGTCGCGCCCTATTACCATGCCGTGTCCCGTCCCCAGTCGGTCGAGCGCGAGGCTGCCCACCGTGCCATCAGCCATGCGGAACTGACGGGCGTTCCGATCATGATTGTCCATGTCTCGGGCGGCGAGGCGATGGAGCAGATCAGATGGGCGCGCAATCGCGGGCTGAAGATCATGGGCGAGACCTGCACCCAGTATGTCTCGCTGACGGCGGATGACCTCAAGGGTCTGAACATGGACGAGACCGGCAGCAAATATGTCTGCTCACCACCGCCTCGCGATCACAAAAGCTGGGAGGCGATCTGGAACGGGATTCAGACAGGGGTGTTCCAGACATTTTCCTCGGACCATTGCCCGTTCTATTTCGAGGGCGAGATGGGCAAGAAAAACCCCAAGGCGCGAACGGCCTTCAAATGGGTTCCGAACGGCATACCGGGGGTCGCGGTGCGTATGCCGATCCTGTGGTCGGAGGGCGTGGCCAAAGGCCGGATCACCGAAAACGAGTTCGTTGCCCTGACCTCGACCAATCATGCGCGGATCTATGGGCTGACCTCGAAGGGGGCGATCGCTGCGGGCTATGACGCCGACATCGTGCTGTGGGACCCCGCGCGAAAGGTGACGATCAGTCAGTCGCTGATGCATCACGGCTCGGACTATACGCCGTGGGAAGGGTTCGAGGTCACGGGCTGGCCACATGCAACGATCCTGCGGGGCGAGGTGGTGATGCGGGAGGGCGAGATCCTCGGGGCGAAGGAAGGCGGCAAGTTCCTGCCCCGCGCGCTCTCGCCCATGGCCAGCCGCGGTGCGGGCGCGCCGATGAACTAGGGGGCTATGGTCCTGTCATGTGCCAAATCGCCGCCATGACAGGGCCAGCCTTTCGGCGTCCATGCCGCGACCGATCAGGACGATGACGCCCTCCTCTGGCGCGGGTCCGGCAAGGGCCTCATCGTCGTCGGGAAGGATCTCGGGCGACTGGACCACCCGCCGCACGGATTGCAGCAAGAGACGACCGGCGGGTGTCCGTACGACGCCCTTGATCCGCACGATGTCATCGCCCCGCGCGTGAAGCAGGGCCGATAGCCAGGTCGAGAGTGCCACCCATCCGCCATCGCGGCCGACATCAAGACGGTAGGGCAGGATCGGTTCGGATCGACCGAGGGCGGGCAGATCGAGGGGGGCAAGTCCGGGGACAGGCTCTGGCAGCGGCACGGCCACACCCTGTTCAGCGGCGGAAAGCATCGCGCCGGGATTGAGCACGCTCAGGGACAGGGCAAGCCGGGCCAGCGTCACTGGATCGGCCGCGGCGGGCTTGGTCAGGATCAACTCGTCCGCGGCCTCGATCTGGGCACGTGCCAGATCCTCGGCGGTCAATTGCTGCACCCCGTGCAGGCTGTCGACCAGAACCAGCGTCTGATCGAGGACGAGGCGGCGCGAGAGAACCGGATCCTCCGCCATCGCTGCCGCGATACGACCCGGATCGGCAAGGCCGCTGGTTTCCAACAGGATGCCCGCTATGCGCCCCGCCTCCTTGCCACTTGCGGCGTCACATAGTGCGCGCAGGGTCGCCAGCAGATCCGGCAGCCCGGCACAACAGGCACAGCCCCCGGCCAGCACGCTGATCTTGCGGGCACCACTCAGCAGCAGGTTGTCGACCGGGGTTTCGGCAGCCTCATTCACAAGGAGATGATACCCGGCGAAGCGGCCTTCATGCAGCTGGTGGCGCAGCCAGGTGCTTTTCCCGGCCCCGAGAAAACCGCCAAGGATGATCACGGGCAGGCGGCCATCCGACCGCGTGGCCTCAGCCACCGGCAAGTGCACGGTCCGAGAGCGGATCGACGGGCTGGCCCGCCATCCGCTCGGCCGCTTCCCAAAGCGATGCCAGATCCGGGACCAGCTCGCGCTGCCCACCCGGCGCGAAAAGTTGAAGGCCGGGGGTCACGCCATCATCCCAGGCCTTCAGCCCATAGGCGGCGAGAAGGCGGTTGATCGCCTCCAGCCTGGCAAAGCGCAGGCGCAGCCTGTCTCCGGGCGTCTGCGCGCCCGCATCCGTCCAGTGACCGGGCGCGGCGGGAAAGCCGCAAGCACTGCACATGACGCGTCCTTTCGTTCAGATCACCTCGGGCCGGTTGGCCGAGGCAAAGGGATAGCGCTGGCGGAAGTCGTCGGCGATCTCCTCGAAGGTTGCCCATTCGACGCCATCATGGCCATTGATGTATTCAATCAGGCGCTCCAGCATCAAAAGCACCTGCGGGCGACCGGAAACATCGGGGTGGATGGTGAAGGCGAAGACGGCATAGTCCATCTCGCGATAGACCCAGTCGAACTGGTCGCGCCACAGCTCCTCGATATCGCGCGGATTGACGAAGCCGTGGCTGTTCGGCGACTTCTTCATGAACATCATCGGCGGCAGGTCGTCCACATACCAGTTGGCCGCAATGTCGACCAGATCGATCTCCTTGCCGTGCTTCAGCGGATGCATCCAGTCCTTGGCCTGCTTGGTATAGTCGATGACATTCCATTGATCGCCGACGCGGGCATAGAACGGCTGGAAGTCGCGATAGCCCTGCGAGTGGTCATAGCTGAAATCGTATTTCTGAAGCAGCGCGGCGGTCGAGTTCGACATCTCCCACCAAGGCGCGACATAGCCACGCGGCGCGCGTCCGGTCAGGCCCTCGATCAGCTCGATGGACTTGACCAGAACGTCCTCCTCCTGCTGGGGGGTCATCGCGATCGGGTTCTCATGCAGATAGCCATGCGCGCCGACTTCGTGGCCGGCATCGACGATCATCCGCATCTGGTCCGGAAAGGTTTCCAGCGAATGGCCGGGAATGAAGAAGCTGGTGCGCAGGTCGTATTTCTTGAACAGGCGCAAAAGACGCGGGATGCCCACCTCGGTCGCAAAGATGCCCCGCTGGATATCGGAGGGGCTGTCACCGCCCCCATAGGAGCCTATCCAGCCCGCGACCGAGTCGATGTCGGTGCCGAACGCGCAGTATATCTTCTTTGCCATCATGGTCTCCCAGTTGAGTTTTTCATGGGTCTTCCGGCAGGAACGACGCCGGATATCAGTCCTGCCGCCACCCCAGATCGCTAAATTCGTGGAAGCGTTCGAACGCGCCGGTCATCAGGGCAAGCATCAGGACCAGCCGTGCCTTCAGCGCGTCCAGATCGCCGCTTCCATGCAGTCCGCGGGCCAGCAGATCTATCTCGCCCCCGATCTGGCCATAGGTTTTTGACAGCACGCGGCCGCCGCGGGTGCGACTGGAAAAGACGACGGGAATATCCCGCGCGGCCCTTGTCAGGGGATCGAGCCATGCGGAATGCACATGCCCTCCGCCCGCAAGATCCAGAACTATGCCCCTTGCGCCGGCGGCAAGGCAGGCCTCGACCAGCAGCGGCGGGTCGGAAAGGCCCGGCTTCAGGATCGGGACGAAGGGCAAGGCCGCGTCGCGGGGGAGGTCGAAGGCCGCACTTCGCCGGGGCCTCGCATAAAGGGCAGGCCGCCCCTCGGTCATCCAGCCCAGCGGGGCCGGCGACCAGAAGGCGCCCGTTGACGAGGTGTCGCGTTTCTGCACCCAGGCGGCCGAATGGATCATGTCGTCGAAGGCGACCATCACCCCCAGATCCCGGCATTGCGGGTCCACCGCGCAGGCGACGGCATTGAACAGGTTCGCCGCCCCGTCGGCACCCGGAAGTGAGGGGTTGCGCATGGCGCCCGTGACCACGACGGGGACCGGACCCCGGTGCAACAGGTTCAGCAGGAACGCCGTTTCCTCGATCGTATCGGTGCCCTGCGTCACCACGACGCCGGCGACGCCCTTTGCCTCATGCGCGCGTATCGTGCTGGCCAGTTCGATCACCAGCGGAACGCCGATCTCGGTCGAGGGCAGGTTCGAAAGATTGCGCGCCGAGACCTCGGCCAGACCGGCAAGCTGCGGGACCGCCGCCACCAGATCGGCGCCGGTCAGGCCCGGCGCCACGCCGGAGACGCCGGTATCGGGCGTGCAGGCGATCGTGCCGCCAAGGGCGATGATCTGGACCGCGGGCTTCATCCTAATCCTCGTGCGGCGTGCCCGCCGAGTTGTTCGCGCCGGGCAGGTGATGGTTCAGCGCCGGGTTCCATTCGGCATGAACGACCTCGCCCACATCGCGGGGATGGGCGAAATAGACGTCATCGTCCATGTAGATGATGAATTCCTCGTCGAGCCCGGTATCGAGGGCGATCTTCACGAAAGTGCCCTGATACTCGATATTCGTGACCGTCCCTGAAAGGCCGTTGCGCGGGACGGCCCCGGTCGTCGTCCCGATACGGTCCCTCCGAACCGAGAATCGCATTTCCTGCCCGCTCCGGACTTCTGGACCGACCGAAAGATCGTAAGTCAGCCCATTCTGCCCAGCCACGACCGCCGTGACACCATCGGTGCTTTCGACCCGGCCGGCGAGCACGTTCTGGCCGCCCATGAATCGCGCGACATAAGGGCTGTGCGGGCGATTGTAGATCTCGCGCGGATTGGCTGCCTGCTCAATCAACCCGTGATCCATCACCACCACCTGATCCGCCAGGGCGATCGCCTCGGGCTGGGTATGGGTGACGTGAATGAAGGTGATG
This sequence comes from Paracoccus broussonetiae, assembly GCF_031854425.1. Classification (NCBI taxonomy): domain Bacteria; kingdom Pseudomonadati; phylum Pseudomonadota; class Alphaproteobacteria; order Rhodobacterales; family Paracoccaceae; genus Paracoccus; species Paracoccus broussonetiae. The sequence goes on from NZ_JAVRQI010000023.1 coordinate 16,652, forward strand.
CCCAGATCGTTCTGCAATCGCTTCAATTCGACCCGCATCTTCAACCGCAGGAATTCGTCCAGTGCCGATAGCGGCTCATCCAGAAGCAGAACCTTGGGCTTGTTGATCAATGCGCGGGCCAGCGCGACCCGCTGTTGCTGGCCGCCAGACAGCTCGGACGGCACCCGGTCCGCCAGATGCAGGAGCTGCACCCGCTCCAGCATTTCGCGTGCTGCCCGCCGACGCTCATCGGCGCGAACCCCTTTTACGCGCAGGCTGAAGGCCACGTTGTCGGTCAGCGACAGATGCGGAAACAGCGCGTAGTTCTGAAACATCAGCGCCGTTCCACGGTTTCCGGTGCGGGTTGTCGTCACATCGGTCCCGCCGATCGAAATGGTGCCGGAGGTCGGCGTCTCATGCCCGGCGATCATCCTGAGGAGTGTAGTCTTTCCGCAACCCGATGGGCCGATCATGCAGCAATAGGCCCCGCCATCAATGGTCAGGTCGACGTTGTTGACAGCCTTTGCCCGCCCGTAAAGCTTGGTGACATTGCGGATGTCGATGCGACTTTGTTCGGTCATTCAGTTCTTTCCCCGCTTGGCGCGCGACCGCTGCCTCTGGATGACGGCAATCCCCGCGAAGGCGAGCGCGATCACCAGAAAGCTGACGGCTGAGGTCACGGTCCCGATCGCGTAAAGCGCTGGCGTCGTGACATTGGTTGTCATGTTCGAAATCTCGATGGGAAGCGTGTTCTTGCCCCCGACGGTCAGAAGCGAGCGCGGCATCTCGTCATAGGAGAGCGTGAAGCCGAACAGGGCGACCGCGATCAGGCCGGGGAACAGGATCGGCACGGTGACAAGCCGCAAGACCTGCCAGGGGCGCGCGCCGGCATCGCGGGCGGCCTCCTCCCACGAGCTGTCAAAGCGGTTCAGCACGGCGAACATGATCAGAAGCCCGAAGGGCAGCGTCCAGCTGAGATGCGCGCCCAGCCCCGAAAGCCACCAGCTCAGCCGAAGGCCGAGAATCTGAAAAAGCTGGCTGATGCCCAGCCCCAGCAGGATGCCGGGAACAATCAGGCTGATGATCGACAGATAGAAGATCGGGCCCGCGCCCCAGAACCTGCGGCGAAAGCCCAGTGCCGCAAACAGGCACACCGTCGCCGTGATCAGCATCGCCATGACGCCAAGGATCAGCGAGCGGCGGAAGGCCCCACTAAGGTCGCCATAGCGGCTCGACGTCCACAGGTCGTGGAACCAGTGGGTAGATACGCCTCGCATCGGAAAGGTCAGCCCGCCCGTCGGCCCCTGAAAGCTGAGGATGAAGATCATCAGCATCGGTCCATAGAGGAACAGCACGAAAAGGCCGAAGAAGGCGGCGAGGATATAGAAGTCTGCGCCCCGGCGCGTGGGTGTGCTTTGCGACATGACCGCCCCCCTATCTTGCAAGCTCGGCGCGGATATCCACCACCCGCAGGATGGCCGAGATCATCAAGACGACCACCAAGACCAGCAACACCGCCATCGCCGAGGCCTGCGGATAGAAAAGCTGGTCGATCTCGTTCTTCATGGCCGATACGACCGAGGCGCTTTGCCCCCCGCTCATGACCCGGACGACGAAGAAATCGCCCATCACCAGCGTGACGACAAAGATGGAGCCAAGCGCGATTCCGGTTTTCGACAGCGGAATGATGATGCCGGTCAGGATCTGGAAGGGATTGGCGCCGGCGTCACGCGCAGCCTCGATCAGGTTGGGATTGATCTTGGCCATGCTGTTGAAGATCGGAACGATCATGAACAGCGTGAACAGGTGGATATAGGTCAGGACCACCGCGAAATCGGAATAGAGCAGGATGTCCAGCGGCTGGCTGATCAAGCCGGCCTGCATCAGCATCTGGTTGAACAGCCCCTCGCGGCCCAGAAAGGGGATCCAGCTGACCATGCGGATCACGTTCGAGGTCCAGAACGGAATCGTGCAGAGCAGGAAAAGCCCGATCTGCCATTTCAGATTGCGCACGTAAAAGACAAGGAAATACGAGCAGGTAAAGCCGATCAGCACCGTCGCCACCAGCACGATCGCCGCGTATTTCAACGTGTTGGCGAACAGGGACAGCGTGACGCTGGCAGTCAGCACGTCATGGTAATTCTGCCAGGTGAAGGCGGGATAGACCGATATCCCGTCCGACTCCCAGAAACTCAGCATGAAGACGGTGCCGATCGGGATGCCGACCAGCGCCAGAATGAGAAGGGCAAGCGGGGCGACCTGTAGATACGGGGTCAACTGCGACCCGCTGCCGGGCGATCTTGCGGACATGTCAGGAATTCTCCGGGCGGATGCCGTTCCGAAGGAAATGCCGGGACAGGCGGTGGGCCTGCCCCGCGCGATCAGGCCGAAATGAACTCGTTCCAGCGCTGGACCATATAGCGTTCTTCGTCCATCACCGTGTTCCAGCAGGCGACATTGCCCATGCGATCCTCGAACGAGCCGCCGTCGCGTACGGCGCCGGCCTTGTCCATCACCGCCCCATAGGGGTCCAGGATGTCCTCGGTCGCGGGCTTGCCCTCGTACCAATAGCCGATTTCATTCGGGGTCAGATTGGCCTTGGCAGTCTCGGGAACTGAGGAATAATAGCCCTGCCGCGCGATGAACGCACCCTGCCAGCCTGTCAGATACCAGTTCATGTATTCATAGGCGGCTTCCAGCTTCAGCCCTTCCAGATGGCCCATCAGACCCATCCCGAGGCCCCAGCCACGATAGCCTTCCTTCAGCCCCTGATAGACGCATCCGATGCCCCGTGACTTGACGGCGGTGACGGCGGGCGACCACATCGACTGGATTACCACCTCGCCTCCGGCCATCAGGTTCACGGATTCGTCGAAGGTGCTCCAGAAGGCGCGGAACTGGCCAGCCTTCTTCAGCTCGATCAACCGGGTAATGGTGTGATCGATCTCCTCACGGGTCATGTTGCCCTTGTCGCCATAGGTCAGCTCGCCCATCGCCTCGATCGCCATGGCCGCATCCATGATCCCGATCTGCGGGATGTTCACCAGCGCGGTCTTTCCCTTGAACTCGGGGTTGAACAGTTCGGCCCAGCTTTCAACCGGCCGCCCGATCAGGTCCGAGCGGATACCCACCGTGTCGGCATTGAAGATAGTGGGCATGGTGGTGGCGTAGTCGGTCGCTTCCCCGGCAAAGCTGGTATCGCCGGGGCCACCGGTGAACATCACCTCGAACGGCATGGTGCCCTGGCGCGAAAGCTCGGAGCCGTCGAAATTCTTGCCGTCCTTCATCAGCGGCGTCATCTTGGACCAGTTCGCGATCTTGGCCACTTCTACCGGCTGCAGCTTGCCCGAACGCCACACCTTCTGCATCGCCCAGAATTCAAGGTCGGCGATGTCGATGGTCTCGGGCTGGCTGACAACCTTGGCCATCAGGGCCGTGCTGTCGGCGGTTTGCGGCACGATCTTGAAGCCCAGATCGGCGCTGGCCTTTTCGGCGATATCGGCAATGACCGAATAGGACGGCCCGACCTGGTTCAGGGTCACGTCCTTGATGTTCTGCGCCCAGATCATCGGAGCGCCGATGATCCCCGAGCCGACCGTCACGCCGGCCGTCGCAGCCGAGGTCTTCAGAAACCCGCGACGCGTGAGCCCCGCGCAATCCTTTCCGTTAGATTGAGTCATTCCACCTCTCCCTGTGGATTCCCATGGCCCGTGCCACGGTTGATGCCGGGTCCGGGCCAGTTTTTACGACCTTCTCAGACTCGGCGGCGATGAAAATACGGTAGCAAACTGTCTTTAGGATGCAATGCACATTTCCATCCGAGGCCCAGGAATGTATAGAATGAAGCCAATGCGGGGTTTCCGGGAAAGCTTGTGCGACTTGCCTCGGAGCTTGCGCGAATTCTGGGCATTGGACGAATTTCGACATGGCTTCGGACAGCGACGGGCGGGAGGAGCGGGAAAGGGATGCGGGCAACGCATTCCTCTATGACTCGGTCCGCGACCTGCTTGCGGCCAAGATCCTGGCAGGCCAGCTTCCCGAAGGGGCAGTGCTGAAAGAGGCGCCGATTTCCAGTCAACTCGGGATGAGCAGGGCGCCCGTGCGCCGGGCGCTGGCCATGCTGGCGGCGGAGGGGCTTGTCACTCCGGCCTCGGGTCAGGGCTATGTTGCGGGGCGATCCGGCGCCCCCCTGCGCCTGTCCTCCCGGCGCTTGCAGGAAATCCTGACCTCTGAAACCCACGGCATCGAGCGCACCGCCTCATGGGAGCGGATCTTTTCGCAGGTGGCCGATGTGGTCACAGGCTGCATGCCTTTCGGAACCTTCCGCATTCAGGAAGCCGAGCTGGGCGACTACTACAACGTTAGCCGCACCGTCGCGCGCGAGGTGCTCTGGCGCCTGATGGACCGGCGCCTGATCGAAAAGAACCGCAAGTCCCATTGGATCGTCGGGCAGATGACGGCCCGCGACCTGAGAGACACGTTGCAGATGCGCCGCCTTCTTGAACCCGAGGCGCTTGCGCTGGTCGCGGCCGATCGCAGCCACGGAGACCTTGGCCCACTTCTGGCGAAGATCGAGGCGGTGATCGACAGCTTCCCCGCCTGTGGCGCCGCGGTTCTCGACCGGCTGGATGAGGCGATGTTCGTGGACATGTTCACGGGCGTGCGCAATTCCCGGCTGCTGGGCTCCATCCGCCGCAATCAGCTGTCTCTTCTGGTCCCGCGTCTGTTCAGACGGCATTTTCCGATCATCGACGACCTGCAGGCGCTGAAGGAATATGCCGAAATCCTGCGGCACTTGCAGCGGGGGCAAGTCCGACAGGCGCAGGCCGTGCTGCGCGACCACCTGTGCCGGATCGAGGCGCTGGCCCTTGCCCGGCTGCGCGTCCTGTCGCTGCTCGAAGCGCCTGGCATGACGCCCTATATGACGCCGGTTTACCGGGGACATGATGGCTGAGGCGCTGAAGGTCATCGGCACGTCAGCCACGCTGACCGAGGCGCTGCGTCGCCGGGCCCATGCGGATCTGGATTTCCCGATCGAGTTCGAGGTGCTTGACGGGTTGTCCTGCCAAAGCCGCGGCGTGCTGTCTCCGGAAAGCTATGACGTCTATGACCAGTGGTTTCATTCGGTCGACCTGCTCTGGACGGCGGGGTCGATACAGCCGATCGACACCAGCCGGATTACGCATTGGCATCATGTCCGCGCATCGGATGTATTTGCCGGTGCCGGAAAGGGTTTCGGAACGCGTCCCGCGGATGTCCTTTATGTGCAGGGCGATCGTTCGCTCTCTGCCACGCCCGTTTCTGCCACGCCGCTCATCTCGATGCTGCCGACCTCCTATAACGTGGACAGCTTTGCCTATACGCCGGAACTCGCTGCGCGACGGCAGCGGGACGAGGCGGAAAGCTGGGCTTGGCTTCTTGACGGGCGCTGGCATGGCCGCTGTGCGCTGAGCCTGGACCCTGCGGCAAGCGCGGTCGAACTGGCTATGGCCATTCAGGCGGCGGGACTGATGCAGGTAGACGATCCCGGCGACCTGACCATCGAAGAGATCGACGAGATGTTTGGGCATCTCATGGCGCGAAAGCGCAGCGGGCATTTCAGCCGTTTCTGGAGTTCGGCCGAGGATTCGATCCGACTTCTGTCTACTTCGGGCTGTGTCGTCTCGTCGCTTTGGTCGCCCGCCTATTATGGAATGCGCGGGCAGGGTCGCGAGTTGACCTATGCCGCCCCGGTCGAAGGCTATCGGGGCTGGCATTCCGGCATGTGCGTTTCGGCCGCTGTTGAAGGCAAGCGGCTTGAGATGGCCTATCGGTATCTGAATTGGTGGCTGGAGGGCGAGCCAGGCGCAATCATGGCGCGACAGGGATATTACATCTCGGTGCCCTCCCGCCTGTCCGATACGCTGGCGGATCAGGAATGGGACTATTGGTATGGCGGCCTTCCGGCGGCGGTCGATCTGCCGGACATGACCGGGACGATCGTTGTGAAAAAGGGAGAGCGCCGCGCCGGGGGCGATTATCGGCAGCGTCTTTCCAATGTCACTGTCTGGAGCACGATCATGCCGGAACACAATTACCTGGTTCGGCGCTGGCATGAGTTTCTACAGGCCTGACCATGGCCAGCGTTGCCCCGCCTGCCGTCCTTGGTGGGATCTTAACGAACAGGTGTCTCGACCCAGTAAGAATCTGATCGTCCTGCAAGGACAGGTGAGGATACCGAACGTGGTTTCAGATTGAGACGCGACCCTGACGCTGGTGAAGTTAGGGCAGGGGGCCTGTTTCGGGCATAAGTTGCCTCACGGAAGACTTCGGCGGTAGTGCGATAGCCGAGGCATTTTCTCGGTGTGGCATTGAGATCTGGCGGCTGTTCAGGGTAGCTGGCGAGGCGGATTTCCGGGCAATTTGGGTTAGGCGGAAAGCAACCGTGCCGAGTTCGGAAGGGGACGGACGCGGTCGACCCAACTCCTTTGCGATCGGTTGGACCTATCTACCGCAACCGGTAGCAAGCGTTTTGCTTTGCGATCGGGCTCAGCCTTGATTTGCGCGTGGCGCGTGGATTCGGCGCCAGTCCGCATCAACCTCTAACCTATAGATGATGCTGTCTCAGACAGGGCCCCTATCACTGCATCAATAAGGCGGACACCGGGGCTGTCGCGATTCCAGAGCACGCCGATCTCGCGCTCCATGGCCGGAGCGGGCAGGGGGATGCGCCGCGCCGCGACCCCTTCGGGCCAGGGGGGCGCCCAATCGGGCAGCACCGAAATACCCAGACCATTGCTGACCATGACCGAGATCGCCTCGAGCTGGTCCAGTTCAAGCCACTCGCGAGGCCGAAGGTTGTTCGCCTCAAGCCAGGCCTGCGCGAGCCGTCCACCCCAGTTCGCGCGGTCATAGCGGATGAAGGGCTGGGTCGCGATCAGTTCCAGCGGATCGCGGTCGGCCAGATCGACGGGGACGAGCAGGATCAACGGCTCGCGCCTGACCACATGCCAGTCCCGCATTTTCGGGATCTCGAAAGGGGGGCGCACCAGCAACGCGGCATCGATCCTGCCCGCGTCGAGCGCGGCATGAAGGTCGGCCGAGGCGCCGGGCAGGACAAAGAGCTCAACCGCGGGAAAGCGGTGCCTGAGGCGCAGCAGCGCTTGCGGCAAAAGCCCGGTCAGGGCGGTGGATATGGCGCCAAGCCGCAACTCGCCAGCGGTCAACCCGGCATTGGCGCGTGACCGCATAAGCCGCGCATCCGCGACCATCTTGCGCGCCGGTTCAAGGATGGCGTGACCCGCCTCGGTCGGGCGCACCTGCTTCCCGACCCGCCGCAGAAGCTTCGCGCCAAGCTCGGTTTCCAGCGCCTGCATGCGTTGCGCCACTGCAGCCGGGGTCAGGCCCAGCCGCCGTGCGGCTTCGGCCATGCTGCCGTGATCCACAACCGCAAGGAAAGTCTCGATGAACCGCGTATCCATAAGATAGGAAAGCTATCGTCTAAAGACAGAATAGGCCATGTTTTTCTTGCCTGTGTCGCCGTGTATCCCTGAGGTGACAGAGGAGGACGGCAATGGACTTAGGATTGAAGGGGCGGGTCGCGCTGGTCTTTGGCGCCGGGGGCGGGCTCGGCGGGGCCATCGCCCGCAGCCTTGCAGCCGAGGGCGCAAGGGTGGTCGCAGCGGATATCGTGGCCGAGGCGGCACAGGCGACGGCAGAGGACATCGCCCGCGCAGGTGGAGCGGCGCAGGCGGTGACGTGGGATCTGGCCGACCTGAGATCGATCCCGCAGCATCTCGCGGGGATCGAGGCAACATTCGGCCCGGTCGAAATCCTCGTGAACAATACCGGCGGTCCACCACCCACGCCTGTCTCGGGTCAGTCTCCCGAGGAATGGGAGAGGCATTTCCGCGCCATGGTCATGTCGGTCATCGCGATCACCGATGCCGTCCTGCCGGGGATGAAGGCCGCGGGCTGGGGGCGTGTCATCACCTCGACCTCGTCCGGCGTCGTCGCGCCAATCGCCAATCTGGGGCTATCGAATGCGCTGCGGGCAAGCCTTGTCGGCTGGTCGAAGACCCTGGCGGGCGAGGTCGGGCGGTCCGGCATCACCAGCAATATCGTGCTGCCCGGCCGCATCGCCACCAAGCGCATCGCCTTTCTCGACGAGCAGCGCGCGAAAAGGGAGGGGAAAGAGCCCGCCGAGGTCGAGGCCGCCTCGACCGCGTCGATTCCGCTCGGCCGCTATGGCGAGCCACGGGAATACGGCGATACGGTGGCCTATCTGGCCTCGGAGCGCGCCAGCTATATCACCGGCTCTGTCATCCGTGTCGATGGCGGGCTGATCCAAAGCATCTGAAGGGGGAGTGGATGGATCCGAAAGTCAAAGAGGTTCTCGAGGCGGTGTCGACGGCGACGCTGACGACGGTGTTGCTGAAAAAGGGTCTGCGCAATGTCTGGATGCGGGGAACAAGGCCGTTCCGCCAGGGCCAGCCGCGACTGGTCGGCCCGGCCTTCACCCTGCGCTTCGTCCCGGCGCGCGAGGATCTGGCGACGCCCGCAAGCTGGGCCTCGCCCATCTCGACCCGGGCGGCAATCGAGGCGATGCCCGAGGGCTGCATCGCCGTCGCTGATGCGATGGGCGTCCTTGATGCCGGGATCTTTGGCGACATTCTGTGTGCGCGCATGGCCAAGCGCGGCGTGGCCGGTCTGGTGACGGACGGCGTGATGCGCGATGCGGCCGGGGTGCATGGCACCAGTCTGCCGGTCTGGTCGAGCGGGATCGCAGCTCCGCCCTCGGTCGCGGGGCTGACCTTTGTAGGCTGGCAGCAGCCCATCGCCTGCGGCGGGGTCGCGGTCTTTCCCGACGATATCGTGGTCGTGGATGACGATGGCGCGGTGCTGATCCCGGCGGCGCTCCTCGATGCCGTCGTGGCCGAGGCGCCCGAGCAGGAGGCGCAGGAGGCCTGGATCATGACCGAGGTCGATCGCGGGGTGCCGCTGCCCGGCCTTTATCCGATGAACGACGAGACCAAGGCCCGCTACGCCGCATTCAGGGAGGGCAAATGAGCTTCGGTATCGAAACCAAGGGCGTCTATCCGATCGCCGCGACGCCCTTTCGTCCGGACATGTCGGTAGATTGGGACAGCCTCGACCGGTTGACCGACTTCTATCAGGATGCGGGCGCCACGGGCATCACCATCCTTGGCATCCTGGGCGAGGCAGGCAAGCTTGAGCCCGAGGAAAGCCGCGAGATCGCCGCACGCGTCATCGCGCGGGCGCGGGTGCCGGTCGTGGTCGGCGTCTCGAACCCAAGCTTTGCCGCGATGGGCCGGCTCGCGCGCGAGGTCATGGATCTGGGCGCTGCGGGGGTGATGATCGCGGGCCATGCCGGCCTGCGTTCGGACGAGCAGATCGCGGCGCATTTCAGGAATGCGGTTGATGCCATCGGACAGGATACGCCATGGGCCTTGCAGGATTACCCGCTGACGCTGTCGGTCGTGCTGTCGGTGCCGATGATCGGGCGGATCATGGCCGACCACCCGTCCTGCGTGATGCTGAAGGCCGAGGATTGGCCGCAGCTTGAAAAGCTTTCGGCGATCCGGGCGGCGCAGGCCTCGGGCGGGATGCGGCCGTTTTCGATCCTGACGGCGAATGGCGGGATGTTTCTGGATTTCGAGCCGGAGCGCGGTTCGGACGGGGCGATGACGGGATATGCCTTTCCCGATGCGCTGGTCGAGATGGACCGGCTGCATCGCGAGGGGCAGCGCGATGCGGCCCATGACCTGTTCGACGCGCATCTGCCCTTGATCCGCATGGAGCAGCAGCAGGGCGTCGGGCTGGCCGTGCGCAAATACCTGCTGATGCGGCGCGGCGCGATTGCCTGCGACATCCAGCGCAGGCCCGGCACCGCCCTGACCCCGCGTGTACGCGAGGAGATCGACTATCTGCTGGCCCGGCTGGCCCGCAAGGATCCCCGCGCGGCGATCTGACTAGGAAAGGGCGGCAAGCAGCAGGCTTGCCGCCCCGCCCGCCATCAGGACCAGCACGGCGGGAATCCGGGGCAGGCCCTGAAAGATCAGGAAGGCCCCAACCGAAATCGCCGGCCCCGCCCAGCCATTCCCCGAAATCTGGATCAGCGCGATGCTGCCCGAGATGACAAGCCCGGTTCCGACCGGGGCAAGCCCCTCGCGCATCGCGCGGTGCCATTTCCTGTCCCTGTGGCGGCTGGTTGCGCGATAGACCAGATAGCAGACGAGCGAGGAGGGCAGGTAGATCGCGAGCGAGGCCAGCGTCGCGCCCGTCCAGCCCGCCAGCCGCCAGCCGATCAGCGTGGCCAGCGTCGTGCCCGGTCCCGGCGCCGCGCGCGAGATCGCGAAAAGATGCAGGAAGTCCTGCGGCGCGATCCAGCCGTTCTGCCGCACCATAACATCCAGCCCGGCGATAATTGCCGGACCACCCCCGAAGGAGGCCAGCGACAGCGGCACCATATGCCACAGGATCTGCCACAGTGGGTCCGTCATCCCCGCCTCCAGACCAGCCAGACGCTGACCGGCGCGACCAGCAGCACGACAAGGATCATGGGCAGCTTCAGCACGGTCACTCCCACCACCACCGCGGCGATCACGGCAAGACGCCGGGGGGATCCCTTTGCACGCCTGAGGCCAAGCCAGCAGATCTGCAGCAGCATCCCCAGCGCGGCGCAGGCGATGCCCAGCATCGCGATCTCGACCGCGGGGAACTGGCCCAGCCGGTCGAACAGCAAGGCAAGGCCAAGGACCGACAGGACCGGGGGCAGCAGAAAGCCCGTGACGCAGGCCGCCGCGCCAAGGGGGCCGCGCAATTCCTCGCCCAGACAGACGACAAGATTGACCACATTCGCGCCGGGCAGAACCTGCGCGATGGCCAGCGTGGCGGAAAAATCGTCATCGCTGACCCAGCCCCGGCGCTGGACGAATTCGCGATGCAGCCAGCCGGTCAGGCCGCCCCCGAAACTGAGCGAGCCGACCTTGAGACAGGTCAGGAAAAGCGCGCCGGCGGGAACCGGCGCGGGATCGGTTCGGGTGTCCCTCATTCCCTGAACATGCGCCGGTTGCGCTCAGCTTGCCAGCCGGTCCGCATCCGGGGGCGGAAAGGCGCAGCCCTGCCGGTGCAAAGCGGCCATCACCCAGTCCCGGTTCAGGCGGCCTTCCGCGATGGCAAGGCGGGTCCTTTCCTCGGCGGCGCATTTCTCCTCGGCGGCGGTCAGGATGGCCTCGGCCTGCGACTGGGGGATGCACAAAACGCCGTCATCATCGCCCAGGATGATGTCGCCCGAAACAATGACCATGCCGTCGACGGCAATCGGGCAGTTGATCTCGCCCGGTCCGTCCTTGTAGGGGCCGCGATGGGTGACGCCCGCAGCATAGATCGGCAGGCTTCCGGCGCGGATCACCGCCGCGTCGCGGATCGCGCCGTCGATGACGAATCCGGCAATGCCGCGGCTGGCGGCATAGTTCATCATCATCTCGCCCATCAGCGAGTTGGTCAGGTCGCCCCCGGCATCGACGACGATGACGTCGCCCGGGCCTGCCATGTCGATTGCCTGATGGATCATCAGGTTGTCGCCAGGCCGGGTCTTGACCGTCAGCGCGGTCCCGGCCAGCGGCGTTCCGTCATGCATCGGCCGCAGCCGTGAACCGCCTGCCGTCATCCGCGACATCACGTCGCTGACATTGGCGACGGGGATCTGGCGGAAGCGCTCGACCAGAGCCTTGGGCGCCACGCTGTCGCGGCGGTGGATTTGGAACCCGTGCATTCTATTCGTCTCCCTTTGTGGTTTCGGACTGCCGCCTAGCGGCTGAAATTCGCGGTAACCTGGCCCATCTGCGGGCATTCTGCGCTCAGGCTGTCCGCATCGCCCAAGGGCGCGGGACCAAGACGCGCGCCGGTGATGACCACATCCCCGCGCGCAAGGCCGCCGCCCCGCGTCAGGGCGTGATTGGCAAGCCATGTCAGCACCTCCAGCGTCTGGGGCAGGCCAAGGTTTTTCAGTGGCCCCTCGATCTGCGCCTCCCCCAGCCGCATCGTCAGCGCCAGCCCGGCAAGGTCGATGTCGCGCCAGTCCGCGATGGCGGGGCCAAGGATGACGGCGGCATTGCCCTGAAGATCGGCGATGGGCGACAGCGGCGGGATGCTTTTGCGGTCGATGAAGCGCGACGAGATCAGCTCGACCGCCAGATGCATCGACCCGATGGCCGCCGCGACCTCGTCGCGCTGATAGGGGCGCGTGCGGGCGGGCAGGCCGGTGGCAAAGACGAAGGCCGTCTCGACCTCGGCCTCGAAGCCTGCGGGCGGGACCTTCAGCGTCACTCCCGAAGCGTGGAAGGCCGAGGCGGGCAGGACGGCGCAGCGCGGCTCTCCATCAGGCTTCGCGGCAACCTTCCATCCCCCGGCGGGGCCGATCTGGCGCAGCGTCGCGTCCTGCACCGCATAGGCCTCGGCCAGCGAGGCAGGGGCAAGATCCTGCGGCAATTCGGCCAGCAGTGCGCCGTCAAGGCGCGAGCGCAGCAAGAGTTCCGCCGCCCTTTCGGCAGCAACAAGGCGGGTCATTCGGCAGGCTCCGTGATATGGCCGCGCATCCGTTCCTCGACCGGGCGGGAGGCGAGCAGCTTCTGGGTATAGGGGTGCCGGGGGTGCTCGAAGATCTCGGCAGTGACGCCGGATTCGACGATGCGGCCGCCCTGCATGACGATGGTGCGGTCGGCGAAATCGCGCACCACTGGCAGGTCATGGGCGATGAACAGATAGGACAGACCGTGGTCCCGGCGCAGGTCCTTGAGCAACTGGATCACCTGCGCCTGAATCGAGACATCGAGCGCCGAGACCGCCTCGTCGCAGATAATGACCTCGGGCTTCAGGGCCAAAGCCCGCGCGATTGCGATGCGCTGGCGCTGCCCCCCCGAGAACTGGTGCGGATAGCGGTCGGCATGTTCGGGGCGCAGGCCCACCTGCTCCAGCAGTTCGGCCACCCGGCGCGGCCATTCCGCGCGCGGCAGCACACCGCGATGGATGGCCCAGGGTTCCGCGATGATGCGCCCGACCTTCATGCGCGGGTTCAGCGATGCGGTCGGATCCTGAAACACCACCTGCACATTGCGTGCAATCTCGCGGTTGCCCGGTCCCAGCATCGATTTGCCACGGTAAAGCACCTCGCCCTTGGTCGGATCGACCAGCCCGAGCAGCGTGTTGACGAGCGTGGACTTGCCCGAACCGCTTTCGCCGACGACGCCCAGCACCTCGCCCTTGTTCAGCGTCAGACTGACATCGTCCAGCGCCTTGATCTCGCGCCCCGTGGGCGTCTTCAGGACACCGGCCGAGACGCCGTAATATTTCGACAATCCGCGGATCTCGATCAGCGCCTCGGACGACAGGTCGCGGGCAGCCGGGTAGCCATGACGGCCCGGAACTGCGTCGAGCAGGCGACGCGTATAGGCGTGGCGCGGCGCGCCCAGCACCTCGGCCAATGGTCCCTGCTCGACGACCTCGCCCTGAGACATCACCACGACGCGATCCGCGATCTCGGCTACGACACCAAGGTCATGGGTGATCATCAGGATGCCCATGCCGTTCTCGGCCTGAAGCTCCTTCAGCAGTTTCAGAATTCCCGCCTGAACCGTGACATCAAGCGCCGAGGTCGGCTCATCCGCGATCAGTACGTCCGGCTCCATGGCGATCGCCGCCGCGATCATCACGCGCTGGCGCTGCCCGCCCGAGAACTGGTGGGGATATTCGTGAAAGCGCCGCTCGGGTTCGGGGATGCCGACGCGGGCCAGCAATTCGATGGCCCTTGTCCGTGCGCGCTCGGGCGGGACGCCATGGGCGGTCATGCTTTCGCTGATCTGATGGCCCACGGTATGGACCGGGTTCAGCGCGGCCAGCGTGTCCTGAAAGATCATCGCGATCCGCCGCCCGTTCAACTCGCGCTGGTCCTTTGCCGACAGTCCCAGGATCCCGCGGCCGTCGAAACGGATGCTGCCCGACAGGATCTCGCCCGGCGGCGTATCGATCAGTCCCATGACCGCCGAGGCCGAGACCGACTTGCCCGAACCGGATTCCCCGAGGATCGCCAGCGTTTCCCCACGGTCGAGGTGCCAGCTGACCGACTTGACCGCATCGACGATCTTGCCGCGCGAGTGAAAGCGGACGGAAAGATTCTCGACTTCCAGAAGATGCCCGGTCATGCGCGTGTCCTTTTCTCAAGCCGCCAGCGTTGGGCGGGGTCGGTCGCGGTGCGGATCCAGTTGGCCATGAGGTTCGCGGAAATCGCGGTCAGCGAGATCGCGACGCCCGGCCAGAACGAAAGCCACCAGGCCGAGGCGAGGTAGCCGCGCCCATCCGCCACCATCAGGCCCCAGGTCACCGCAGGCGCCTGCACGCCCAGCCCAAGGAACGACAGCGAGCTTTCCGACAGCATGACCGCGGCGAATTCCAGCGTGGCGAGCGTCATCAGCGTCGGCACCACATTGGGAAGGATGTGCAGAAAGACGATGCGGGCATGGGACGCGCCCAGAACCTTGGCGGCCTTGACGAACTGGCGCTCGCGGATTTCCAGCACTTCGGCCCGGCAGGTCCGCAGATAGACCGGCACGCGGCTGAGAGCGAGGACGAGAACCACATTCCCGACGCTGGGGGCAAGCACAAACAACACGATCAGCGCCAGCAGCAGCGAGGGGAAGGACATCAGGATATCCGCGCCCCGCAGGATGATCGTGGCGATGCGCCCCTGACGATAGCCGGCGATCAGCCCAAGGATGGTGCCCACGACCAGCGCAAGGACCACGGCGCTGCCCGCGATCATCAGCGTGTAGCGGCTGCCGATGACAAGCCGGGCCAGCAGGCTGCGCCCCATATTGTCGGCTCCAAGGATATAGAGCCAGCCGCGTTCCAGCTCGAACGGCGGCGCGTTCCGGCCGCGCAGGTTCATCTGCAGCGCCTGATCGGGCAGCAGCGACGGGCCGAACAGGGCCGCGATCACCACGAGCAGCAGGAAACACGCGCTCAGAAAGGCGAACTTGTCGCGCCACAGCATCAGGAAGGCTTCGGCCAGCGCATGTTCGCGGGGCGGTTTCGCCGCTGCGGTCGGATGGGTCATATCGGACATCTCAGCCATGCCTCACACGGGGATCGAGCAGCGCATAGGCAAGGTCGATCAGGATGTTCAGGACAAAGATCGCGACTGCCGTGACCATCACGGCGGCCTGGATCACGGCGAAGTCGCGGAACATGATCGAGTCGATCATGAGCTTGCCGATGCCCGGAAAGCCGAAGACCGTCTCTGCGATCACGGCACCATTCACCATGCCCGCGGCCTGATCGCCTGCGACGGTGACCACCGGCAGCATGGCGTTTCGCAGCGCATGGCCAAAGATAACCACCCGGCTGCGCACGCCGCGCGCCCGCGCCGTCTTGACATAGGGCGAGGCCAGCGCGTCGATCATCGACGAGCGCACGACCTGCGTGAGGACGCCGCAGGGCCTGACGAAAAGCACCGTGACCGGCATGATCCAGTGCCAGGGCGTCCCGGTCCCCGAGGTCGGCAGCGCACGCAGCCACACCGAAAAGACCAGCACGCCTACAATGGCGATCCAGAAATTCGGGATCGAGGCCCCGGCGAGCGAAATGAGGCTGGCGATGCGGTCAAAGACCCCGCCGGGCCGCCATGCGGCGATCGAACCAGTGACGATCGCGATCACGAGCGAGATCAGCATCGCCCAGAACGACAGCAGCAGCGTGGTCGGGAAGGCCTGCAGCACCATCTGCAGCGCGGGGCGGCCATCGCGCAGCGACTCGCCGAAGTCGAATTGCAGCAGGTCGAGGAGATAGCGCCCGAACTGCACCAGCATCGGCTGGTCGAAGCCGTGGCGCGCGGCGAATTCCTCGCGCACGGCCAGCGGTGTGTCCACCGGCAGAAGCAGGTCGGTCGGATTGCCCGTCAGCCGGGCGAGGAAGAACACCAGCACGACAAGGCCAAAGAGCGAGATCGCGCTTTGCATCGTACGTTGGCGGAAATAGGAGCGCATGGGGCTTCCTTCCCAAATCATCGGCGCGGGCCGCGCCCGTGGTCGGCGAAAAGGCCGGGCGGCGCGCGCCCGGCCCTTGGCTCAGTTGGTTCCGCGGAACTTGATCTGCGACAGCTCCATCATCGTGCTGGTCACGCCGTCCGGCTTGAATTCCAGCCGGTCCGAGATGCGCATGTAGTTGACCATGTGGAACATCATGACGTCGGGCACGACATTCTCGGCGGAATAGGCATTGGCCTGCTGGAAGAGCTTCACCCGCTCATCCCCCGAGGCCGCGTCCGCCGCATCGATCAGGTGGTCGAGTTCCGGGTCGCCGAATTCCGATTGCTGCCCGGTCGAGTGATAGCGGAAGTGCATGGTGAAAGTGGCGTCACCCGAATTGTTATCATGCTGTTCCTGGATCAGCATGGCCGGGCGCGGCTCGGCATAGGGCTTGTTGACGAGCTTCAGCCACTGGGCGCGCTCCATCGGCTGCAGCTTCACGTTCAGGCCGACCATCTGCCACATGGCGATCATCGCCTCCATCGTCTCCTGCCCGTTGGCATAGAAGTTGATGCGCGAGATCAGCGGGATTTCGGCGCCGACATCGACCCCGTCCTTCTTCGCCTCGTCGATGAGCGCCTTGGCCTGTTCCGGATCATAGGGCCAGGGCTTCATGTCCGGGTTGTAGCCATTGATGCGTGGCAGGAACATCTGGGTCGCGATGGCGTAGTCCTGATTGAAGAGCCCGTCGCGCAGCGCCTCGCGGTCGATGGCAAGGTTCATGGCCTTGCGCACCCGGATATCGGCAAGCGGGCCTTCGAAGCTGAAGCGCAGGCGCGTCGTCTCGCCATTCAGATAGCCGTGGTCGGTTTCGGGATTGGTCGCGTCCTGAATGGCGATGTTGAGCCCGATATCGGCCTCTCCCACCTCGACCATCGCGGCGCGCAGCGCGCTTTCGTCGCGACGGACATATGTCGCCTTGCTGACCGCCGGAGCCTCGCCCCAGTATTTGTCCTGACGGACAAGGACGATCGCGTCGCCTGCATTGCGCTGGGGAATGGCAAATGGTCCGGTTCCGACCGGGGTGCTGGTCATCGCGTCGAAATCGGTCTTGGGCGACTCGATGGTCAGGAAGCTCATGAAGATCGGCATCAAGGGCTGAGGCTTCTCGGTCGATATATCAATTGTATGGCTGTCGACGACCTTCGGAGTCAGGCGAATATTGGCGAAAAGCTTGCCGCGGTTGAGACAGTCGAGCTTGGGGTTGAACATGCGTTCGATGGACCGCGAGACCGCATCGGCGTCAAAGGCGCTGTCATCGGAATAGGTCACTCCCTCGCGCAGCTTGATGCGCCAGACCGTCGGCTCGACCTGCTCCCATGAGGTGGCGAGGCGGGGTTCAGGCTTGCCGCTCTCGGGGTTGAGGTGGGTCAGCGCTTCGACGACATTCTCGCGCACCACCAGCCCGACCTCGGAGGACGAGTTGCAGGCGTCGATATTGTCGAAAGCGTAGGGTGTGACGATGGTGATGGCGTTCGCGTCATCCTGTGCGAAGGCGCCCGTCGCGACCACCGAGCCGATCGCGACCCCGCAGAGCAGGTTGGCCATCCTGAATTTCGACATCTCTTTCCTCCCTATGTGTCAACCCCGGCGGGCGAGGCTGAACCTGCCGCTGCGAGACGATTGCAAGTTTTCGGAATTGTCGCGCGGCCCTCCTCCTCAGGAATGCGCGTCTCCTCGGATGACGCTAGCAGGCTTGGATATCGCCGCGCCAATACAGATTACTTTTCATCCCATAAAACTATTGTATGGTTGTTGGATGGGATGGCTGAACCTTCGTCGACTGACCTATTTTCGCGCGATCATCGAGGCGGGCTCGCTGTCCGAGGCGGCGCGCCGCCTGTCGGTGCCGCAGCCCGCACTCTCCTATCACCTGCGCGAGCTTGAGGCCGATTTCGGCGGGCCGCTCGTCATTCGCGGTCGAAACGGGGTCGAACCGACCGAGGGCGGCCAGCTTCTCTTCGACCACGCGACCATCATTCTGGCGCAGGTCGAACGGGCCGAGATGGAATTGGCGGGACTGCGCCGCCGCGGGGCCGCGGACCCACGCGTCATGCGGATTTCGGCACTGCCCTCGCTCGCCACCAAGCTGACGCCGCATCTGCTGAAGCTGACCGCCGAGACCCTGCCGCTGAGCGGGCTTTTCGTCATCGAGACGGTCACGCGCGAGGCGCGCGAGATGCTGCGCCAGCACGAGATCGACTTTGCCATCGTCATCGCGGACGAGAAGGTTCCCGAAAGTCAGTGGCTCGCCGCCGAAAGCCTGCTCATGTGCTTTGCCGCCGGTGACGGCGACGCGACGGCGGGGCCGATCACCTTCGCCGAGGCGCTGGACGCACCACTCATGCTGCCCGCCAAGGGGCGCCCGGTCCGCAACCTTGTCGAGAGGCTGGCAGGGCAGGTCGGCAAGAAGCCCATCGTCATCCATGAGATCGACGGGCCGAACCCGCGCAAGCAGGCGACGATCGCGGGTTTGGGCAAGACATTCCTGCCCTGGATCTCGATTTCCGAAGAGGTCGAGAAGGGGCTGATCAGCTACAGAGAGGTGGTCGATCCACCCCTGCTGCGGCATGTCGCGCTGGAATGGCGCGAGGACATGGACCCCGAACTGGCCTGGGCCATGCACGGGCTGCTGTCGACCCTGCTTACATCAATGCTGCGCTAGGCGTCTTGTCTGCGAAAGTTGGTGAGACGCTTGGCCTGGACCATGTTCAAACGCAGCGTGATGCGGGAGGTCAGCGAGGCTGCTCTTTTGGGCGCGGTGCGCCGTCACAGGCTGATGGTCAACATGGGAGGTTGGGGCCTGCGGATGCGACGTGCGGGCGTCACCCGTCTGACAGCGTAGGCAGGGCGTCTGCTGCCGGCCGCATGTCGGCAAGGGCGTCAAAGGGTAGCTCCCGTGCAATTGCGCCGAGGCCGATGAACATGCGCTGCCGGTATGCGAATGCGGAATAACCAAGGTTATGTAACTATTATCGATCCGCCCAGACCATTTGGCAGCTGCAATATCCTTTTCGCGAAGTCGTCCCCGAAATACACCAAAGGTGCGCCCAAGGTTCGGGCGAGCGCGCAAGCAAAACAGCCCCCATATTCAGTCCGGCGGGATCTGCGCCTTTCTCCCATTTCGCATAGGCAACCGCAGCAGCAATTGCATCGCGTCCTGTCGGCGGCACCACGCGCACAACTGACAAAAGTCGTTCAACCGCGGCGCGGACCGCTCGCCTATGCGAGCGACAATACAATCACAGGTGCCGCACATCGGCGATCAGAGCGAGAATGGCTTCCGGGCTGATCCGGTCGCGGCGTGCCATGATATCGGCAACCGGCCGACAGAAGCACACGTACAGATGAGCACCTAGGCGCTTTTATGTGGGCCCCTGCCACGGTCCAGCGCGCTGCGCGACAGCCGATCCACCAGAATCGCCACTGCAACGATGGCAAGACCCGCGCGTAGACCAAGGCCCATCTCCATCCTGGTCAGACCGCGCGTCACCTCTGCCCCGAGGCCTCCGGCGCCCACCAGCCCGGCCAGCACCACCATGGCCAGCGACAGCAGAATGCACTGGTTCAACCCAACGAGCATCGTCGGCTTCGCCGCCGGAAATTCGATCTTCCACAGGATGGTCCGGGGTCTGGCACCTATCGCTTGACCCAGCTCCCTCAGGTCGTGGGGAACGCCGCGAAAGGCCAGCGTTGTCAGGCGCAGCATGGGCGGGATGCCGTAGACGATGGTCGCGATGATCGCCGGAACCCGCCCGAGACTGAAGATCATCACCGCCGGGATCAGATAGACCCAGGGCGGCACGGTCTGCATGACGTCGAGGATCGGGCGAAGCGTCGCCTCGATCGCCGGACGGCGGGCAGCGAGGATGCCGAGGGGAACTGCAACGGCAACAGCCACGATGACGGCGACCAGCATGAGCGCGATGGTCTGCATCGAGGCCTGCCAAAGCTCGGTCAGCCAGCAGAAGCCGAGGCAGCAAGCGGCAAGGATGGCGAGCCGCAGTCCGGCGGCGGCAAAGGCCGCGATGACGACAATGGCGATCACCGCAAATGGGGGCAGGGTCATCAGGGCGGCCTCGATCGCGCCAAGAAGTGCCTCGATCACCAAAGTGACCTGGGCGAAGAACCCGTGAAAATTGGCGTTCAGCCAGTCGACGGCGGGGGCAAGGACGGCTCCGGGATTGAACTGCATCATTTGGTCCTCGCTGCGGCTTGGGTCATGCGGTCCAGAAGCATGGTCAGCACCACAATCGCGATCGAAGCGTTGATCGAGGTCGCAATATCGAGAGTCCGGATCGCGCTGTAAATCGTTTCGCCCAGCCCTCCCGAGCCGACGAAGCCCGCGATGACCACCATGCCGAAGGCCATCATCAGGCTCTGGTTGATGCCTGCCATGATGCTCGGCACGGCAAAGGGCAGGCGGATCTTGAAGAACATCTGGGCGCGGCTGGCGCCGACGGCATCGCCCAGTTCAAGAAACTCGGTCCGGGTCTGCCTGATCCCGAGGGAGGTCAGGCGGATCGCAGGCGGCATGGCGACGATGACGGTTGCAATCAGCGCGGTCGCGGGGCCGTAGCCCATCAGCGCGATGGCCGGAAGCAGATAGATATAGGGCGGCAAGGTCTGGATCAGGTCGAGCGCCGGGGTCAGCGCGCCGTCAAGCCGTGGTATCAGCCCGGCAAGGACGCCGAGTGGCAGGCCGACCGCCAGCGCGATGGCCGTCGCAGCCACCACCAGCGCAAGCGTGCTCATGGTTTCCGGCCAAAGACCCATTGCGGCGCAGGCTATCAACCCCAGCGCGCCCACGACACCGAAGCCAGTGCCGAGGACGCGCCAGCCGATCAGCCCGGAAATGACAGCGACGACCCAGAATGGGGGCAGCATCAGCAACCACAGGATGCCGTCGTAAAGACCCTCAAGCAGCGCGCGGATGCCGTCGAAGACGAAGGCCGCGTGATCGGACAGCCAGAAAAGGGCGTCGTCGACGGTGGTGTCGAAGGCGGTGACAAAGCTTTCCATGCGCGCTCCCTCAGGCTGCCGCGAGGGTTTCGGGCTCGCCCCGCACGCCGAGCAGCAGCCGGCGCGTGGTCACGACCCCGACGATGCTGTCACCGTCGGCGATGGCCACGGCGTCGCTGCCCGCACCGATGATCTTGCCGATCAGTTCGTCGATATCTGCCTCGGACGAGCAGCGGGGCAGACTGTCCAGTGGTTGCGCCGGTCCCGTGCGGTGCCAGCCATCGACCGGCATCATAACCGAATGCGCCTTGATCAGATGCAGCCGCGAGATTCCGGCCACGAAATCCGCGACATACTGGTCGGCGGGATTCATGACGATCTGCTCGGCCGTCCCCTCCTGAATAATGACGCCGTCCTTCATGATGGCGATGCGGTCGCCGATCCGGATCGCCTCGTCGAGATCATGGGTGATGAAGACCGCTGATTTCCCCAGTTCCTTGGTGAGCTGGCGGAACTCATCCTGCAACTGGCGCCGGATCAGCGGGTCGAGCGCCGAGAAGGGCTCGTCCATCAGGATGATCTCGGGATCGGCGGTGAGGGCGCGGGCAAGGCCCACGCGCTGCTGCATGCCCCCCGACAATTCGCGGGGATAGCGCTCCTTCCAGTCGGACAGGCCGACCTTGGCAAGCGCGGCCTCGGCCGCCCGGTTGCGCTCGTCGCGGGGGATGCCCTGCACTTCCAGTCCAAAGGCTGCGTTTTCCAGCACGGTCCGCTGCGGCAATAGCGCCACGGATTGGAACACCATGCCGATATGACGAGCGCGGGTTTCGCGCAGAGCGCGCGCATCGAGTGTGGCCAGGTCACGGCCCTTGACCAGAACCTTGCCGAGGCTGGGCGTGATCAGCCGGTTCAGCAGCCGGATCAAGGTCGACTTGCCGCTGCCCGACAGGCCCATGATGCAGAAGATCTCGCCCCGCCGGACCTGCAGCGAGGCGTCGGACACGCCGATCACACAGTTGAATTGCTGGAGAACCTCGCGCTTGCTCAGCCCGCGATCCGCGATTGAGCGGAGTGCGTCGACACTGCGGTCGCCGAAGACCTTCCAGACCGACTGGCAGTCGATCAGAATCTCGTTGCTTTCCATAACCACCCTGTCTTTTCTGGTTGGGGTGGACGGCCCGCCGGGGCCGTCCGGCACAGCCTTCAGTAGGATTTGATGTTGCTCCAGCGTTCCATCAGGTCCGCATGGGCGGCGGTCCAGTCCGCGACGGCGCTGTCCATGGTTTTGCCGTCGTTCACGGCCGCATTGATCGCGGTGATGTCGGCAAGCGGGACATAGACACCGGCGATGATCTCGCGCGCCTCGGGATTGCTTTCCGAAAAGCCCTTCTGGCCGATCCAATAATAGCCCTGCGGCGGAGCGAAGATCCCCTTTGGATCGGCAAGGAACTTGGTGTCGTATTTCTGGACCATCCAGGACGGTTCCCAGACGATGACGGCGGCCCATTCCTTGCGATCGGTCGCGGCCTTCAGCGCGGCGGTCATCGCGGCGGTGCTGCCCTCCACCAGCTTCAGGTCAAGGCCATAGCCAGACACCACGTCGGCCGCTTCGCGCATGACGCCAGCGCCGGGCTCGATACCGATGATCTTGCCGCCGAACTTGTCGGCGTTCTCGTTCATCTGCTCGATGGAATCGATCGGGACATATTTCGGGACGGCAATGCCTTGATAGAGGCCGTAGGATACCGGCGCGATCTTTTCCAGCCGGTTCTTGTTGCGTTGCCAGTAGTCCTGTGCGGCGTAATCGACCTGGGAAACCATGATCTGCACGTCCCCCTTGGTAAGGGCCGCATAGGCAATACCCCATTCCGAGAACTCGGTGACGTTGACGGTATAGCCCTTGTCCTCCAGCACTTTCTTGGTGATCCCGGTGATCGGGGTCAGGTCCTCCCAGGCCATCGTTCCGATCTGGATGACCTTGTCCTGTGCCGACACCGGTGCGGCAAGGCCGAGGGCGACCGCCGCCGCCATGAAGGCGAGCTTTAAGCTGCGCATGTTCTCTCTCCTGTTGGTCGGGCCGGATGGCCGCAAGCATCCCTCGCCGCAAAGGCTGCGGCGTGTGGGCCAGGACCCATTGGTTGATTGTGATGGGGGTTCTCCGGTTCCTCTGCGGGGCCCCCTGCCCCCGGCTCACTGAACTATCCCGCAAGAGGCTTCGCCTCGGCAAACGAGAATATTCAGCAGTCTTGCATTAGAAAATCTAGCGCAGCCGGGCGTCAGTCCTGCTGCTTCAACGACGCGAGAACGTGGCTCACGAAGGCGGCGACATGCGGCCGGTTCAGGGATTTCTGCCGGCAGTTCAGGAAGTTGCCACGGCCGATGGTCAACTGCCCGGGATGGGCAAGGACAAGGCTGCCCTCCTCGATCGCCGCGCGGACCATGTGCTGCCAGCCCAGCATGACACCCTCTCCGGCAAGGGTGGCGGCCATCAGCAGATTGACCTTGTTGGTCGAAAGGCTCGACGCGAGCTTGGCCCATTCCGAACCCTGCGCGCGGAACCACTCGGTCCAGCCAAGCGGTTGCCAGCCAATTGCATCGGCGGACCAGTGGCGGTCATGCAGATGCAGAAGGTTCACACGGTTCAGGCTGTCGACCTCGTCGAAGGGGCCGTGCTCGGCCAGGAAGGCGGGCGTGCAGACCGGCTGGGCGACTTCCGGGAACAGGAAATGCAGGACTTCTCCTACCTCGCAGCGTTCATTGCCGCAAAGAATGGACAGATCGACTTCGGAATAGTTGCGCAGGGTGTCGTCGGCATCCGAGGCAAGGATCACGAATCCGACCTGTGGGTGACTTTTGCGAAAGCTGTCGATCTGCGGCTTCAGCCAGAAACTGGCCATGCCATCGGTGGCCGAGATCGTGATCGTCTCGGGGCCTTCGTCATCGGTAATCACCGACACGGCCGCGCTGATCGTGTCGAGCCCGGCGCTGACTGCGGCAACAAGGCTGATGCCCTCGGGTGTCAACGCGAGAATGTTGCGCTTGCGGATGAAAAGGTCGACCCCCAGCGCGCGTTCCAGCAAGCGGATCTGCTGACTGATCGCGCCCTGTGTCACGTTCAGCTCGCGCGCGGCCATCGTGAAGCTCAGGTGCTTGGCCGCGACCTCGAATGTCGCGAACGATCCAAGCGAGGGAAGATAGCGACGCTTGATCGGCGGCATGGCGTGCTGGTCCCTTGTTGGCGGGGTCTCATTCTAGCCGGGATTGCCATTCTTTCCAGCGCATATAGACATTGGCGCCGATCGTGTCGAACGGATGGGGCGGCAGGCGGGCCGGCTCGGCCTCGGCGGTGAAAAAGGCCGTGATCTCGCTCTCGCGCCCGGTCGCCAGCTCGGCGGCGCCGATCCCGGTCAGCGTCCCCCGCGCCGTCCCGAGGCCGTTGTCGACGCAGGCAGCGTAAAGCCCCGGCTCCAGTTCTCGCATGACCGAGACGTTGTTGCGCGACAGGCACAGATGACCAGACCAGGAATGCTCGAAGCGGATCCCGCGCAGCATCGGAAAGCGGGTGTCGAATTTCTGCCGCATCGCGCTGACCAGTCGGGCCAGATCGTGTGCGCTGGTTTGCATGCCCGGGCGGTAATAGCCGCCCTGACGGATGACAATGCGATGACCACCCTGCGCGGGACCGATCCGGCGCACGGTCGTGCCCATCGGATCGGCGGGGGTCAGACCCCAGCAGACATGCCCGCCAAGCATGTGGATGGCCTCGGGGGGCAGTTCCTCGGTCATGCAGGCGTTCAGCATGACATGCATCAGCCGACCGCGCTTGAAGCCGAAGCTTTCAAGATGGCCGTTATTCGCCATGATGACGCGAGCGGCCCGGACCCGGCCCCGTTCGGTCGAGAGACACCAGCCTTGCGCGCCGCTTTCGATGCCGAGGACCGGCGAGTTCTCGCAGATCCTTGCGCCTTCGCGCTCCAGCCCGGCGGCAAGGCCCTGCACATAGCCTGCGGGTTGCAGCATTGCCGTGCCGGGCGTGTAGAGGCCGCCGTGGTAGTAGCCGGTCCCGGTCACCTCTCGCATGGCCTGCGCGTCCAGCATCTCATGCGACTCGCCCAGTTCGAGCAGATGGGCGGCATAGCTGACATTGGCCGCGATCCCGGCCGCAGACGCGGCGGCGTTGATCTTGCCGCTGCGCTGGAAGTAGCCCTCGGGAATAGAGTAGTCGCTGACCGCCTGCGCGGCGAACTCGATCGCCTGGCGGTTCAGCCGGGTCAACTGCCGGTCGTGGCTGTCTCCGGCACCGGCATAGTTGCCCGAAGTCAGTTCATGCGGCAGGTCGATCATGAAGCCCGAATTCCGGCCCGTGCCCCCTTCCGAAATCCGCGCCGCATCCAGGATCAGGATGTCGAGGCCGGGATCGATCTGCAACAGGCGGCGGGCGGCCGAGAGGCCGGCGAAGCCGGCTCCCACGATCGCGATATCGCAGCCGGTCTCGCCCTCCAGCCGCGGACGAGCGGGAGCGGGCGGCAGAATTTCCCGCCACCCGGCGGGGCCATTGAAGACAGGGATGCGGCTGGCCCGATGCCCTGTCATGTCAGTCGATCACCGTATCCGAGTGATCGGTCAGGTCCAGCCAGATGGTCTTGAGCTGGGTATACTGGTCATGGGCGTGGATGCCATTGTCGCGCCCGCCGAAGCCGGACTGCTTGTAACCACCGAAGGGGGTCGAGATGTCGCCCTCGCCGAAGCTGTTGACCGTCACCGTTCCCGCCCGCAGCATTCGTGCACCGCGCAGGGCGCGTTTCCCGTTGGCAGTGAAGATCGAGGCCGCCAGTCCATAGTCGGTGTCATTGGCGACCGCGATCGCCTCCTCGAAGCTTGAGACCGGGATCAGGGTCAGGATCGGGCCAAAGATCTCCTCGACCGCAAGCTTTGAGCTGCGGGTCGTCTGCACGACGGTCGGTTCGATGAAACCCTCGCGGATGACGTTGCCACCCATCAGGATGTTTTCGGACCGCGCGGCTTCCAGATAGGCGCTGACCTTGCCGAAATGTGCGGGGCTGACCAGCGCGCCCACCCGGACCTCGGGGTCCAGGGGATCGCCCACGATCCATTCGCGGGCATGGGCCTGGATGCGCGCCATCAATGCGTCCTGAATGTCCCTGTGCACGATCAGCCGCGATCCGGCCGAGCAGTTCTGGCCCATGTTCCAGAAGGCACCATTGACGACATGGGCGGCCACCGCGTCCAGATCCTCGGCATCGTCCAGCACGATGCAGGGGTTCTTGCCGCCCAATTCCAGCACCACCTCCTTCAGGTTGCTGTCCGCCGAGTAATGCAGGAAGCGACGGCCCGTCGCGGTCGAGCCGGTAAAGCTGACCATGTCCACATCAGGATGACGGCCCAGCGGTTCGCCCACGTCACTGCCCGATCCGGTGACGATGTTCAGCACCCCGCGCGGCAATCCGGCCTCGCAGGCCAGTTCGGCCACCCGCAGCGCCGTCAGAGTGGTCTCGGCGGCGGGTTTCACCACCACCGAGCAGCCCGCCGCCAGCGCCGGGCCGATTTTCCAGGCCAGCATCAGAAGCGGGAAGTTCCACGGCAGGACCAGACCGACCACGCCCATGGCCTCGCGCAGGATCATCGCGATGTGATTATCCGAGGCGGGGGCAACCTGATCATAGATCTTGTCGATCAGCTCGGCATGCCAGCGGATCACATGGATCGTCTCGGGTATGTCCACGGTCTCGCAATCATAGATGGTCTTGCCAGCATCCAGGCTTTCCATCACCGCCAACTCGCGTGCATCGCGCTCCATCAGCTTGGCGAGGCGAAGCAGAACTTCCTTGCGTTCCGCCGGATGCAGGCGAGACCAGCGCCCGTCGTCAAAGGCCTCGCGTGCCTTGGCGACGGCAAGGTCCACGTCCCTGGCATCACAGGCGGCGATCTCTGCCAGCCGCTCGCCGGTCGCCGGGTTCGAGCTGACGAAGGTTGCACCCGAGATCGCGGGGCGGAAGCCGCCATCAATGAAGGCATTCCGCGGGAAGTCCAACGACGCAGCGATGGCCTTGTATTCCTCGTTCGTCAAAAGATCGGCCATCTCAGTTTCCCTCCGTGATTGCCTTGACGGTGGTCTTCAGCGTGTCGATCACCTGTTCGAGCGCGCGTTTCTCATCCTTGTTCAGCCCCTTCAGCGGTGGGCGCATCGGGCCTGCGCGCAGGCCCGAGACCTCGACCCCGTGCTTGACGCACTGGATGAACTTGCCGCCCTGCTCAAGCACGCGCATCAGGGGGAGCATTGCCGACATGATCCGGCGGCCCTTGCTGAAATCACCCCGGACGACGCAGGCCTCGTAGAGCGCGATGTGTTCCTCGGGCAGGAAGTTCGATCCGGCACAGATCCAGCTGCGCGCGCCCCAGGCAAAGAATTCCAAAGCCTGATCGTCCATGCCGCAGGACATCTGGATATGGGGATAGTCGCGCGCCAGCAGGTGTACCCGGTTGATATCGCCCGAGCTTTCCTTGATGCCGATCACGTTTCTGGACCGACCGACGCGGTCAAGAAAGGTGCGCCCCATCTCCACGCCCATCCGGCCCGGATAATTGTAAAGGATGATCGGCAGGCCCGCAGCGCGGTCGATCGCCAGCGCGTTCAGGGCGTTCTCCTGTTCGGTAGGGACCGAATAGGGCGGGGTGCCGAGCAGGATCGCATCCGCGCCCATTTCGCGCGCGCCCTCGGCAAGCGCGATGGAATCGGGCGTGCGCATCGCTCCCGTCCCGACGATTACCGGCAGTCGGCCATTCGTGCGTTCGGTGATGAACCGGGCCAGTTCCAGGCGTTCCTCGACAGTTTCGGCATAGTTCTCACCAGTGGAACCACCCGAGATCAGCCCGTGTACACCGGCGTCGATGAGCCGCTCGATCAGATCGGACAACCCGTCGAGGTCGAAAGATCCATCGGCGCGGAACGGGGTAATCAGCGGCGTGTAGATTCCTTCAAGCACCATTGTCGATGTCATGCCGGGCCTCCCTTGCGGAAATTCGTTCTCCATCTGCTACGCCCCGCCGGACACTTGTCGCAAAGGAGAATATTCTGGCGTGATGTATTAGAAAAACTATGTTGAAAAAGCCGCCGCCGCCGGATCATTCGATTTCTGGCGAGGCGGAGGAGGACCGGTCGGAACAAATCGTCAGTTCAGGCTGCCATCCTTGGACAACAGGACGGCAATTGGCCGGGTCGCATCGATCTCGCTCAGGATGATCACCAGTATCGCCATGATCGGCACCGCGAGGATGGCCCCGACAATACCCCAGAGCGAAGTCCAGACAGCGAGGCTTACCAGGATCACGAACGGGCTGACATTCAGCGAATTCCCCATGAGCCGAGGCTCAATGAAATTGCCAAGCGCGACCTGCGGTATGGACATGATGAGGATGAAAGCGATGACCGGCCAGATTTCCCCGTGCTCGAGCAGGACGAGAAAACAGGGCAGGGCTACACCGACAATTCCGCCGAAATAAGGGATGTAGTTGAGTAACCCGATCAGGATCGCCCAGAAGCCGGCAAACTCGATGCCATGGACCAGCATGATCACATAGCTCGCCACCCCGAGGGCGATGTTGATGAGCGACTTGATGACCAGGTAAGTCCCGATCCGCCTGTTGACGTCGCGGATCAACTCTCGGATCTGCGTCACCTTGGCGGGCTGGTCGGAAAGGCGGGCAATCTTGTTCGAGAAGGATTTCTGTTCCGAGAGGATAAAGGCCGCATAGATCAGGATCACCGCGAAGGTACCGATGATTGACGCCACCGAAACCACCGAACCGAGAACCACCCGGTGCAGGTTCATATGCCCCACCAAGTCTCGCCGCAGGCTCTGCCAACTCGGCTCGTCGTCCAGACCGACGGCGACCGCACCGCGCTGAACGAGGGCGAGCAACTGATCCTGGTAGACGGGAACGAGCGTCGATACCTGCGTGGCATTCTGGACGATCAGCCAGACGATGAGCGCCATCAGGCCGAGACTGACCACTATGGCAAAGGCGTAGCGCAGCGAGGCTGGAATACCTTCGAACCCAGGCACCCGTCCTATCAGTTCTGCGAGACCGAGGACCACATAGGCGACGATGATGCTCATGAAGATCGGGAGAAAGATTGTTCGACCGATGACCAGAATCCAACCGATCATGAGCGCAAGGCCCACCCCGTAGAAAAGTCGCGCCAGACCGTCTTGCGTGGTCACCGTAGGGGCTCCCCAATAGCCTCATGGAAATCTCAGGAGGAGCAGCGTTACGGCACGCCCGCCTCAAGTAAGCTATGCTCTCTGCAGACTATCCGTTTCAGAATGCGCCTGTCGCCCGGTTCTGCGCTCGTTTCACTGATCTCAGGACCGGCGTTGCCGACATGCATCCACGGCGGGACGCCGGCCATGCTCTGTGGCTGAGCAGAGCCGCGCGGCCGGATGCCACCGGAATGGCGGTGTCCACCTAAGCGCAAAGCCATACCGACATCCTTGAAACAGTCGCGGAGGCAGTGGAAGCCACCCACCTGCCCCCCGAACGACATCGGCAGACGACCTTGTGAACCGCCCGGAGACCGGGACGCATAGCGGCAAGCAGGGCCGCATGGCCGATTACCTGACACGCCTCGACTTCGTCATCCTGGACGAGCTGGGCTATCTGCCCTTCGCCCAGTCAGGCGGTCAACTGCTGTTCCACCTCATCTGCCGCCACTATGAGCGCAACTCGGTTATCGTCACCACAAACCTCGCCTTCGGGAAATGGCCGGTTGTCTTCGGCGATGCAAAGATGACCGCGGCATTGCTTGATCGGCTGACCCATCATTGCGAGATCATCGAGACCGGCAACGAGTCCTGGCGCTTCAGTAACCGCGCATGACCGGGGCGGTTCGGTCGACTGAGGCTCCGGCGCAAACCGCATCAAGGGGGCAATATTGGACGCCGATAAGGGGTCAGTTTTGCGCGCCGATTGACAGTGTGCCTTTTGCAGAAGCGGGACACCTGTCGCACGCAAATTGCTGCGACGAGGCGACGAAGTGCTGATTGGTGTGGCCCTTTCCATTCCGAACCAGCGCGGCGCGGCGCGGTGCTGCCAGCGGGCAGCGGGCACAGCCGCAAGCCTTGGATCGAAGATAGACCAGGCTGGCTTCAGAACAGATCAACTCGCGGCGGGTTGCGCGCCAGCCACACCCGCGCCGCCAGTGTCAGCCATTGACGCGGCCCCTCATCGGGCCTGCTGACAGCAAGTCCAGACCTCTGCCCCAATCGGTCCAGCGCCGCCAGCGTCGCCGGGCCTGCCGCACCGTCGACCACGACCGGCTCGCCCATTTCGTTCAGCAGCATCTGCGTCGCGCGGTTCAGATCGGCGTCTCGGATCCTGTCCAGCATCTGCCCGGCCTGTTCCGCCGCATCGCGGGCAGGCAGGTGCAGCGCCTTGGCCGCGCGCAAGGCTGCGTCGGCCGGACCAAGCGGGCTTGCCTCGCCTTTCAGGATGATGCTGGACGCATTGACGCCCGCCCAGCCATCACCGCGCGAAAGGCCCATGTCATACCAGCGCATCGCGGCCTTTGGATCGGGCTTGCCCAATTGCCCGCGCATGATCATCCGACCCAGATTGGCGGGAGCAAAGGGATGCCCGCCCTCAGCCGCGCGTTCGAACCAATCGCGCGCGGTGGTAAAATCCGGCTTGACCTTGTCATGGCCGCGCAGCGCCACCAGCCCAAGGTTGTTGTATCCGTAGATATCCTTGCGCGCGGCCGAAGCGCGCAGATAGGTCAACCCGCGTTCCGGCCGGTAATGCGGATTGTCGGGGTCGAGAAAAAAGGTGCCGAGTTCATTCATCGAATAGGTGTGGCCAAGCTCTGCGGCGCGTTCCAGAAGTTCGAAGCCGCGCTGGCGGTCGGCTTCGTCAGGACCGTTTCGCAACAGGCGCAGGCCACGGCTGTGCATGGCGAAAGGGTCGCCTCGGGCGATGGCATTTTCCAGCAATGCGTTCGCCTTGGCCTCGTCGAAAGGGATGGAGATCACCTTGCGGTCGATGCGGGAGGTCAGCAGAAGATACGCGGCCGCGGTGTCGGCGCGAATATGCCCCGCCTCGGCTGCGGCGCTGAAGCTGGCATAGGCACCTTGCAGGTCCCCGTTTGCCTGCTGTGCGCGACCCAACTGATAGACAAAGCGCGCCACGCCGGGGTTCTGCCGGACCGCCTGCTGGCAGGCAACCAGCGCTGCCTCGCCGTCGATCTCGTTCGGCAACCGATAGAGGCCCACGCCCTGCAGATCCAGCGCATCACCGGCCTCGACATCACAGGGATCAGGCGTCAACTCCATCTCGACGGTCAGGATGCGCGGGCTATCGCGGTCCGGGCGGATGCTGAAGCGATCGCGCAGCATATGGCCGCTATCGCCCGTCATGCGGGTTTCAACCAGATGCGGGCGATAGACCGCGATACCCGCAGCCAGCTCAAGTTGCCCCTGTTGCGGCTGCTCAATCAGCACCGGATCGGTCAGGGGGCCGCCGTTCATCTCGGTCAACTGCTCGTCCAGTCGCAATTCGCGGGCAAAAACCAGTGATATCTTCCCGGTCGTTTCCGTCGCTGGCGCCGTTTCGCGCAGGGTGTCGGCCACCGCGGGCGGGGACAGCGGGGTGGCATCAGCCAGAAAGAAGGGCTGGACCAGGGTCGAACTCTCCCAGGGAACCTGTCGTCCTTTGGTCGATTGGTAGACGCGCTGGCGCACATCGGCCAGCAGGTTCAGGATATTGTCGCCAGCATGGTCGGAGGCCGCCGTCAGAATCGCCTGCGCATAAGGGCCATTGCCGCCCTTTTCGCCATCATAGGCGACCTGTCCCGGCGAGGTGGAGAAGGCGACCAGCGAATTGATCGGGGTGGCAAACACCTCAAAGCCGGTCCCGGTCTCGAACAATGCCGCGTCCAGGTTGGCAGCCAGACGCAAGTTCGGGAAGGGGTTTTCCCGGCAAGCGTCGATCATCGCCACATGACTGGCGCCGCGTGCCGACAGCAACTCGATCACGCGGTCCAGGGTGATAGATTCGACCGGCAGGTCATAGACACTTTTGAAAGCGACATCGGTAGGCAGCAGATAGTTGCGGCGACCAATCTGGATGCCATGGCCGGCATAGAAAAACATGACCGACGAGCCTTCGGGAATATTCAGCACCGCCAAGCGCAGAAAGGATTCAAAGCCGGGCCGGTCAAGGTCATAGCCCTCTTGCACGGTAAAGCCGAAGCCGCGGAGCATATCGGCGATCCCGTGTGCATCGCGCAGCGTATTGTCTAGCGAAGGGATGTGGCGGTAATCGGCATTTCCGACCACCAGCGCGATTTTTGCACCTTCGGCCGAGGCAAGACCTGCCACGCCCAGTGACAGGAATGCTGACAGCAGCAGGCGCCGCATGGCCATTCCAACGGACATCAGCCGTTCCAGCCTCCACCCCCGTCGTCGCCACCATCGGCACCGCCGCCGTCATCGCCGCCGCCGTCGTTCCCACCGCCGCTGTTACCGCCGCCGCTGTTACCGCCCCCGCCGCCATGGCCCGAACCCGAGCCGCCCGAGCCAGAGCGGCCCTCTGAGTTTCCGCCTTCCCGGTCAGTTGGAGCAGCGAGCCGCGGAGGGGGCTGCTTATCCACATTAGTGTTTGACTGAGGCGATGATGGGGCTTCGTCGCAGCCGGAGACGAGCATGATCGTGGCCGTCGCGAGAAACAGGGCGAGACTTACACGCATCTTTGCCACCCAGTATTTGCAGGTGAATAGCATAGCAAATTTTGCCGAAACCGACCAATGATTCCAAGCCGAAGGGTCGCCCACATCCTGCGCTTCCGGTTGTCGCGCTGCGGCAAGACATCCCGGACCAGCTTTCGACTATGCCGCGTCTGCCGGGCAATCTACCGCTGAAGTTGGGGATCTAAGGCTCTTTCCCCGACCGTCCATCTGGTCTGCCACATCGATCAAGAAATGGCCAAACTGGCAAGTTCGGTGAGTGCTTGGGCGTGGCGAATGCCAGTGGCGAGGTGGTTTCGCCCGTTGGGTTACCTGCGCCATGGTTTGCCCGGTTTGCCGCGCGTCCATATCCCATACGTCCCGTATGCTGCCTTCAAAGCCCGGGCATGAAAAAGGCCGCCCCTTTCGGGACGG
>NZ_JAVRQI010000024.1:0-49715 GCF_031854425.1 Paracoccus broussonetiae
CAAAGGGCACCGACGTCGACCAGCCGCGAAACCTCGCTAAATCCGTTACCGTCGAGTAGCGGCCTTGCTCCCGCGGGCGCGGACCCCATTTTCCAGAGGTTCCCGCCGTCTCGCATTTCGCAAGGCCATGCTGTATAGACGCCGCGCGCCGCCCTTTCCGGGCGGTGTTCGCCATTGATCGATGCCCAGGTTCTCCTTTGATTCGGAGATCGCGGGATGGCGATGGAATCCGACGACAACCAGCAAGGGCAGGGCCAAGTCAGAGGCCGAAAACAGTGTTCAACATGGCCGATACAGTGAACTTCCCGACCCTGAACGACAGCGCCAGGTTGTCGGTTGCCCCGATGATGGACTGGACCGACAGGAATTGCCGGGTCGTTCATCGCACCCTGTCGCGGCGCGCCCTGCTTTATACCGAGATGGTGACCGCGCAGGCTGTGATCCACGGGGACCGTGGCAGACTTCTGGATTACTCGGCGGCCGAGCATCCTCTGGCGTTGCAGCTTGGCGGTTCCGAACCGATGCTGCTCGCGGAAGCCACGCGGATTGCGTCCGACTGGGGCTATGACGAGATCAACCTGAATGTCGGCTGTCCCAGTGATCGCGTGCAATCAGGCTGTTTCGGGGCGGTCCTGATGACCATGCCGCAACTCGTGGCTGATTGCGTGCAGGCGATGATGCGGGCGACCACGACCGAGATCACGGTGAAATGCCGTATCGGCGTCGACGACCAGATCCCCGAGGATGTGCTGCCCGCCTTTGTCGCGCTGATGCGCGACAGCGGGGTCCGACGCATCGCGATCCATGCCCGCAAGGCCTGGTTGAAGGGATTGTCCCCGCGCGAGAACCGCGAGATTCCTCCGCTCGACTATCCGCTGGTCCATCGCATGAAGGCAGAGTTTCCGGACCTGCATCTTTCCATCAATGGCGGCATCGCCTCGCTTGACGAGGTTCGTGGGCACCTGCAGGTCATGGATGGCGCGATGGTCGGGCGCGCGGCCTATCACCAGCCTTGGGACATTCTCGGCACTGCAGATGCGCTGTGGGAAGAGGAGCCCGCCTTCACCGATCCGCTCGATGCGGCTTTGGCTTTGCGACCGGTGATCGACCGCCATCTGGCCGAAGGGGGGCGCCTTCACCAGTTCGGCCGTCACATGCTGGGGTTGTTCCACGGCCGCCCCGGGGCGCGCAGCTGGCGGCGGCTTCTGTCCGAGGGCGCGTCACGTGCGACCGACCGAACCGAGGCGCTGGCGGTCTATGACGCCGCGCTGGCCGAGGTTCGGGGCTGAGACCGCCGGGCCGTCAGGCCCGTTCGGCCGCCTTGGCTTCGTTCCACAGCGCGTCCATCTCGGTCAGGTCACTGTCCTCGGGGCGACGACCGCTGGCAGCCAGGGCCGCCTCGACCGAGCCGAAGCGGCGGGTGAACTTGGCGTTCGCCAGGCGCAGCGCCTCTTCGGGGTCGATGTCCAGATGCCGGGCCAAATTCGCCATGACGAAAAGCAGGTCGCCGAATTCCTCGGTCAGATGGGCGTGATCGCCGCTGTCCCGTGCCTCGACCAGTTCCGCGGTCTCTTCCTGGATCTTTGCCAGAACCTCGGCCGGGCCGGGCCAGTCAAAGCCCACCCGCGCGGCGCGGTTCTGCAACTTCAGCGCGCGAGTCAGGGCGGGCAGTCCCAGCGCCACGCCGTCCAGCACGCCTTTTTCGGCTTTCGCCGCGCGTTCCTTGGCCTTGATCGCCTCCCAATCCTTAATCTGCTGTTCGGCAGACTTGTCGCGGGATTCGTCGCCGAACACATGCGGGTGACGCGAGATCAGCTTGTCCGACACCGCTGCGACCACGTCGGTGAAGTCGAACATCCCGGCTTCCTCGGCCATCTGGGCGTGGAAGACGACCTGAAGCAGCAGGTCGCCCAACTCTCCGGGCAGTTCGTCCCATGCTTCGCGGGCGATAGCATCGGCGACCTCGTGCCCTTCCTCGATGGTGTAGGGGGCGATGGTCGCGAATGTCTGCTCGACATCCCAGGGGCAGCCGGTCTCGGGATCGCGCAAAGCCGCCATGATCGCCAGAAGCCCGGCAATTCCCGTATCAGGGACCGCCGCGATCCGCTGTGCCAATGCGCCAAGCGCAGCATCCTGAGCCATGGTTCATCCCTTTCTGGTCCGCTTTGCCCTGACCTGCCACAACGGCGGCGGGCTGTCCACGCAAACACCGGTGACAAACCTTTCGGCAACTGGCGCACACGTTATCCCGCAGTTTCTTGCCAACCCACCGGCACATGGCTACGGTGCGCGCCAATTCCGCCGGGGGATCTCCCGGAGAATGATCAGAGAAGGGATCAACCCATGTTCGTGACCCCCGCCTATGCACAAGCGGCTGCCGCTCCGTCGGGCGCTGCCAGCCTTGCTTCTTTCCTGCCGCTGATCCTGATCTTCGTGATCATGTATTTCCTGATGATCCGCCCGCAGCAAAAGCGCGCGAAAGAGCATCGTGCCATGGTCGAGGCGGTGAAGAAGGGCGACGAAGTCATTACCCAGGGCGGCCTGATCGGCAAGGTCACCGCGGTCCGCGAGAACGAGCTTGAGGTCGAGATCGCCCCCGGCGTCAAGACGCGCGTCGTCCGTTCGTCGATCACCGGCGTGGTGAACCGCACCGCCCCCGCCACCGCGAACAGCTGAGGCCGACTGCCCGATGCTTCACATCCCTGCCTGGAAACGCGTGCTGATTCTGGGGCTGATTGCCCTGGGTCTGCTTTATGCGATGCCGAACCTGTTCTACTCGCGGGTCGAATCGCATAACGATGCCATCGCCAACATGGAACGCACGGGTGTCGAGGCACCCGAAGACCTGGCCGCCCGCGCGGGCTGGCCAAGCTGGCTGCCCTCGGGGCTGGTCAACCTTGGCCTCGACCTTCGCGGCGGCGCCCATCTTTTGGGCGAGGTTCATGTCGCCGATGTCTACAAGGCACGGATGGATGGCCTTTGGCCGGAACTGCGCGACGCCCTTGCGGCGCAACGCGACACCTTGGGCTCGATCCGCCGCGTCGCGGGCGCGCCCGATCAGCTGACGGTCGAGATCGGCAATGCCGACCAGATTGCGCGCGCGGTCGAAATCGCGCGCGGCATGGCGACGCCCGTCACCTCGATCAGCGGGGCAGGGCATACCGACCTTGACGTCAAGGGCAGCGGCAACCGACTGGTCGTCCAGCTGTCAGATGCCGAAAAGGCCGCCAGCGATGACCGCACGGTCCAGCAAAGCCTTGAGATCATCCGCCGCCGTATCGATGAGGTCGGGACGCGCGAGCCGACGATCATGCGCCAGGGCAAGGACCGCATCCTGATCCAGGTGCCCGGCATCGGTTCGGCCGAGGAACTGAAGCAGCTAATCGGCACCACCGCCAAACTGACCTTCAACCCGGTCGTGGGACGTGGCACCGATGCCAATGCCCGCACCGCCGCGGGGCAGGTCGTGCTGCCGTCGATGGATGAGCCGGGTGTCTATTACACGCTGGAACAAAGCCCAGTCGTCACCGGCGAGGATCTGACCGAC
This sequence comes from Paracoccus broussonetiae, assembly GCF_031854425.1. Lineage (NCBI taxonomy): Bacteria > Pseudomonadati > Pseudomonadota > Alphaproteobacteria > Rhodobacterales > Paracoccaceae > Paracoccus > Paracoccus broussonetiae. Next base: position 3,548 of record NZ_JAVRQI010000024.1, read on the forward strand.
GCGCGGCCCAGCTTCGACCAGAACGGCCAGCCCGCGGTCGATTTCCGGTTTGGTCCCTCGGGCGCCAAGCGGTTCGGGGCCTATACCTCGTCGAACATCGGCCAGCCCTTCGCCATCGTCCTGGACAACCAGGTGATTTCGGCCCCGGTCATCCGGCAGGCGATCACCACCGGCTCCGGGCAGATCTCGGGCTCGATGAACGTCGATGCGTCGACCCGCCTTGCGGTGTTGCTGCGCGCGGGCGCGCTGCCGGCCGAGATGACCTTCCTGGAAGAACGGACCATCGGGCCGGAGCTGGGGCAGGATTCGATCGACGCCGGGCGGCTTTCGTCGATCATCGCGACGGTCGCGGTCGTGGCCTACATGATCGCAAGCTATGGCCTGTTCGGCGTTTTCGCCTCGATCGCGGTGACAATCAACGTGATCCTGATCCTGTCGGTCATGTCCATGATGGGGGCGACGCTGACATTGCCTGGCATCGCAGGGATCGTGCTGACGGTCGGGACCGCGGTCGACGCGAACGTCATCATCTATGAACGCATCCGCGAGGAATTGCGCCGCGGCAAGCGCGTGATGAAGGCGATCGACGATGGCTTCAACGAGGCGATGAGCGCGATCATCGACGCGAACGTCACCTCGTTCATCGCAGCCATGGTAATGTTCTTCCTGGGCTCTGGCCCGGTCAAGGGCTTCGCTGTCACGCTGACCATCGGTCTTGTCACCTCGGTCTTCACCGCGATCTTCCTAACGCGCCTGATGATCGTGTTCTGGCTTGAACTGCGCAAACCCAAAGAACTCATTCTGTAAGGGGGCAGAAATATGGCATTCCGTCTGAAACTGGTCCCTGACGAGACCCACTTCAACTTCTTCCGCTGGCAATGGCTGACTTTCGGCGTGTCGGCGGCGGCCATGGTCGCCTCGGTCATCATCACGCTGGTGATGGGCCTTAACTTTGGCATCGACTTCAAGGGCGGCACCACGATCCGGACCGAAAGCCCGACCGCGTTCGAGGTCGGCGACTATCGGCAGGCGCTGGAGAAGCTTGACCTTGGCGACGTGCTGATCACCGAGGTCTTCGACCCCAGCTTCGGCACGACCAAGCATGTGGCGATGATCCGCATCGGGACAACGGACCAGACCGGCTCGGTCACGCCAGAGCAGCTGAACGAGGTCCACAGCGCGCTGCAGACCGTCGATCCGCAGATCGCTTTCGCCGCCGTGGAATCGGTCGGTCCCAAAGTCTCGGGAGAACTGATCCTGACCGCGTTCTACGCGGTGGGTGCCGCCACGATCGCGATCATGTTCTATATCTGGCTGCGGTTCGAATGGCAGTTCGCACTGGGCGCCGTGGTCTCGATCCTGCATGACGTGCTGCTGACGGTCGGCATCTTCTCGCTTCTGCAGCTGAAGTTCGACCTGACGACCATCGCGGCCTTGCTGACGACGCTGGGCTATTCGGTGAACGACACGGTCGTCGTCTTCGACCGGCTGCGCGAGAACCTGATCAAGTTCAAGACCATGCCACTGATCGACGTCATGAACCTGACCGTCAACGAAACGCTGTCGCGCACGGTGATGACCGCCGTGACGACTGCGCTTGCCCTGACGGCCATGTATGTCTTCGGCGGTGACGTGATCCGCGGCTTCGTCTTCGCGATGCTGTGGGGCGTGTTCGTCGGTGCCTATTCGACGGTCTATGTCGCCAAGAACATCGTGCTGTGGCTGGGCGTCAAGCGTGACTGGTCCAAGCCGGACCGCAAGGAGGCCAAGGACGAGATCCCGGCCGCCTTCAGGGACGCGCCCTGATGTCGGCGATGACGCCCACGGAATTTCTTGGGGTCGTGCCGGTCGACGGCTATGGCCCCGGATTCTTCCGGGTCGGTGGCGTGGTCCATCACGGCGCGATCCTGGTCACGGCTGAGGGCGTGACGCCCTGGGCCGGGCTGGAGGATACGGCACCGCTTCTGGCTTTGGCCGGCAAGGTCGATGTCCTGTTCATGGGAATGGGCACGGACGTGGCCTTTCCGCCCGCCGCGCTGCGCGATGCGCTGGACGCGGTCGGGATCATGGCCGAGCCGATGAACTCTCCTTCGGCTGCGCGCAGCTATAACGTCACGCTGGCCGAGGGCCGGCGCGTCGCCTGCGCGCTGCTTCCCGTATGAGCCTGCTGGCAGTCCGTGACCTTGCAATAGCTCGGGGCGGGCTCTCAGTGATCGAGGGGCTGGACTTCACCCTTGCCCCGGGCGAGGCGCTGGTCCTGCGCGGCCCGAACGGCGCGGGCAAGACCACGTTGCTGCGCACCTTGGCGGGCCTGCAGCCGCCGCTTTCGGGTCAGATCGACTGCGAGCCGGACCAGATCGCCTACGCCGGGCATTCGGACGGGTTGAAGCCCGCCCTGACGGTCGCGGAAAACCTGAACTTCTGGAGCGCGGTTTTCGGCGGTTCCGCGATTGGCCCCGCGCTCGCCGCAATGAACCTTGCCGAACTGGCCCCGCGGCCCGCGCATCGCCTGTCCGCCGGGCAGAAACGGCGGCTGGGGCTGGCCCGGCTGATGGTCACTGGCCGGTCGATCTGGCTTCTGGACGAACCGACGGTCTCGCTGGACACGGCCTCGGTCGCGCTGTTCGCGGCGATGCTTCGCGGGCATCTGGCCAACGGCGGAGCGGCTCTGGTCGCAACACATATCGACCTGGGCCTTGTCGAGGCGCGTGTGCTGGACCTGTCCGGCTTTCGCGCGGATCCTGGTCGCAAGGCTGCGCGGCCTGCGGGCTTCAACGAGGCCTTCGCATGAACGCGCTTCTGTGGCGGGATCTGCGGCTTGCGATGCGCGCGGGTGGCGGGTTCGGTCTGGGCGTCGCCTTTTTCCTGATCGTCTGCACGCTGGTCCCATTCGGCGTTGGTCCTCAGGGCGGGACGCTTGCACTGATCGCCCCCGGCATCCTGTGGGTCGGCGCGCTGCTTGCCTGCCTGCTGTCGCTGGACCGCATCTTTGCGCTGGATCACGAAGATGGCAGCCTTGACCTGCTGGCCACCGCGCCCCTGCCGCTTGAGGGAGTCGTCGCGATCAAGGCGCTGGCCCATTGGCTGACCACGGGACTGCCGCTGGTGGTCTTCGCACCCGTCCTGGGGGTTTTGCTGCATTTGCCGGGAACGGCGCAGGGTTGGCTTCTGCTGTCGCTGCTGCTGGGAACACCCGCGCTGTCCATGCTGGGGGCTTTTGGCGCAGCGGTGACGGTCGGGCTGCGCCGGGGCGGCCTGCTGCTGTCGCTGCTGGTCCTGCCGCTTTACATTCCCACCCTGATCTTCGGGGCCGAGGCGGTGCGACGTGGTGCCACCGGCGCGGATCCCGTGACACCCCTGGTCTTTCTGGCCGGGATCACCCTTGCCACGCTGGCCGTGATACCCTTTGCTGCTGCCGCAGCGCTGCGGGTCAACCTGCGTTAGGCACGAAGCAAAGCAGAAGAGGGGGGCGGGACGCCCCGGAAGCAGGAAATCAGCCATGTCGATCTGGGAATACGCAAATCCCGTCAAGTTCATGCGAAGCTCTGCCGCGCTGCTGCCATGGGTCGTGGCGGGGGCGGCGATCTGCACGACCGTCGGTCTGGTCTGGGGCTTCCTGACGCCGCAGGATTACCGGCAGGGCGCGACCGTGAAGATCGTCTTCCTGCATGTGCCGGCCGCGCTGATGGCGATCAATATCTGGCTGATGATGCTGGTCGCCTCGATCATCTGGATCGTGCGCCGCCACCATGTCAGCGCCTTGGCCGCCAAGGCCGCCGCGCCGGTCGGCGCGGTGATGACCCTGATCGCGCTGATCACCGGGGCGATCTGGGGGCAACCGATGTGGGGGACATGGTGGGAATGGGATCCGCGCCTGACCTCGTTCCTGATCCTGTTCCTGTTCTATCTGGGCTATATCGCGCTCTGGGAGGCGGTCGAGGATCCTGACAGCGCCGCAGACCTGACCGGTGTGCTTTGCCTTGTCGGCTCGGTCTTTGCCCTGCTGTCGCGCTATGCCGTCAACTTCTGGAACCAGGGGCTGCATCAGGGCGCGTCCCTGTCCGTCGCGCCGGGCGAACGGATGTCCGCTGTCTATCGCTATCCGCTTTACCTTTCGATGCTGGGATTTTTCCTGCTGTTCCTGGCGCTGCTGCTGATCCGCACCCGGACCGAAATCCGCCGCCGCCGTCTTGCGGCCCTTCTGGCACGGGAGAACCGGACATGATCGACTTCGGCAAGTATACCGCCACTGTGCTTGCGGCCTATGGCATCAGCCTTGTGCTGCTGCTGGGCATCATTCTGCAAACCTTGCGTGCCAATGCGCGCGCGCGCCGCGAACTTGAGGAGCATGAGCGCCGTGGCTAAGATCTCCCCCTTGATGGTTCTTCCGCCGCTGGTCTTTGCGGGGCTGGCAGGCATGTTCCTGTGGGGCATGGGCCGCGACAACCCCGAAGAGGTTCCCTCGGCGCTGATCGGGCGAGAGGCGCCGCCGGTCGGCGTGGAAACCCTGCCGGGCAAGACCCAACTGACGGATGAGATGCTGCGCCAGCCGGGCGTGAAGCTGGTGAATTTCTGGGCCAGCTGGTGCCCGCCCTGCCGGGCCGAGCATCCGACCCTGACCGAGCTGTCGAAGGACATTCCCGTCTATGGCATCGACCTGAAGGACCCCGAGGCGAACGCCTCGACCTTCCTGGCCGAGCATGGCGACCCCTTTCATGCGCTGGCGACTGATCCCCGAGGTCGGATCGCCATCGACTGGGGCGTGACCGCGCCGCCCGAAACCTTCATCATCGATGGAGAAGGGCGGATCCTTTACCGCCATGCCGGCCCGCTGGTGCGCGAGGATTACACCAACCGCTTCCTGCCCCAGCTGGAAAAGGCGCGCGCGGCGCAGTAGCGGCCAGAAATGGCCGGGAAATGACGGTTGCAGGGGCGCCAAGCCGCCCCTGCCGCGCGTTCTGTCTTTCCAAGCTTCGTTGCCGGGGCTAATACGTCGGGGCTTGCAAGAGGCCAGACATGTCGCAGAACCAATCGACCATCGCTCCGCAACCCGGGATCATGGAGATCGCGCTTTACCAAAGCGGAGCCGCCCATGTGGCGGGGATCGAGAACGTCATCAAGCTTTCCTCGAACGAAAATCCGTTCGGGCCATCGGACAAGGCGCGTGAAGCGGTCGTGCGCGCGGCGCATTCGCTGCATCGCTATCCTAATACCGACCATGCCAGCCTGCGGGCCGCGATCGGCGACGTCCACGGTCTGGACCCCGACCGGATCATCTGCGGCGTCGGCTCGGACGAGATCATCCACTTCCTGTGCCAGGCCTATGCCGGGCCGGGGGATGAGGTCCTGTTCACCGAACACGGCTTCCTGATGTATCGGATCAGCACCAATGTTGCCGGAGCAACTCCGGTCCAGGTGGCCGAGCGTGACCGCGTGACCGATGTCGATGCCCTGATCGCAGGCGCGACCGAGCGCACGCGGCTGATCTTTGTCGCGAACCCGAACAACCCGACCGGCACCATGGTCGGTCTGCCCGAACTTGAGCGCTTGGCCCGTGCCGTACCGCACGCCATCCTGGTCGTCGATGCCGCCTATGCCGAATATGTCGAGAATTACGACGGCGGTGCCGATCTTGCGACGCGGCTGCCCAATGTCGTGATGACGCGCACCTTCTCGAAGATTTACGGGCTGGGCGGGCTGCGCATCGGCTGGGGCTATGGCCCGCGCGAAATCATCGACGTGTTGAACCGCGTCCGCGGTCCGTTCAACCTGTCGGCGGCGGCGCTTGACGCGGCCGAGGCTGCCGTGCGCGACCGCGATCACATCGCCCGCTGTCAGGCCGAAAACGCCAGGATGCGGGCGTGGCTCGCCGAGGCTCTGGCGGAAAAAGGTGTTGCGTCAGATACTTCCTGCGGCAACTTCATCCTTGCGCGCTTTGCGGATACTGCGACGGCGCAAGCCTGCGATGCTGCCTTGAAAGCCGAAGGGCTGATCGTTCGCACGGTCGAAGGCTATGGCCTTCCTCATTGCCTGCGCATCACAGTCGGCGACGAGGCCTCGTGCCGGCGCGTGGCCCATGTCATCGGCAGGTTCATGGCCGAGCGGGCCGGGGTTCCCGCATGACGCCAATCTATGACCGCGTCGCGCTGATCGGGCTGGGCCTGATCGCGGGCTCGATGGCCATTGCCATGCGCGAGCAAGGGCTGGCGCGGGAGATCGTCGGCCATGCCCGCAGCGCAGAAACGCGCCGGGTAGCGTTGGAGATCGGGCTGGTCGATCAGGTTTTCGAAACCGCAGCCGAGGCGGTTGCGGACGCCGACCTGATCGTTCTGGCGGTTCCGGTTGGAGCGATGGCGGCCGTGGCCGAAGAGATCGCCCCGCATCTGAAACCCGGCGCGACCGTGACCGATGTCGGCTCTGTCAAGCAAGCGGTGGTCAGCGCGGTTGCCCCCCATATTCCCGAAGGGGTCCATTTCATACCCGGCCATCCCTTGGCCGGGACCGAACATTCCGGCCCGCGCTCAGGCTTTGCCACGCTTTTCCGCAACCGCTGGTGGCTGTTTGCGCCCTTTCCGGGTGCCGACGAAGTCGCGATCCGGCGGCTTGAAGGTCTGGTCGAGGCGATGGGCGCCAAGACCGAGCGGATGGATGCCGCCCATCACGATCTGGTTCTGGCCGTCACCAGCCACACGCCCCACCTGATCGCTTATACGATGGTCGGTGTCGCCGATCACCTGAAGCGCGTCACGGAAAGCGAGGTCGTGCAATATTCCGCGGCGGGCTTCCGCGACTTTACCCGTATCGCGGCCTCGGACCCAACGATGTGGCGCGATGTGTTCCTGCAGAACAAGGACGCCGTTCTCGACATCCTCGGCCGGTTCACCGAAGAGCTTTTCGTGCTGCAACGCGCGATCCGCATGGGCGACGGCGACCATCTGTTCGACTATTTCACCCGGACACGCGCGATCCGCCGCGGGATCATCGAGGCCGGGCAGGATACCTCGGCCCCCGATTTCGGCCGCAGCCAGACCGGGGCCGAGCAGAAGGCTGAAGGCTAGGGGCGCAGGCGCGGGGCGGCGCCAAGCGGGATCGGGCCAAGGCTCATCCTGCCCTCGGAAAAGGTCAGGGGCAGGCGCAGCTCGCCTTCTTCGGCATCGGGAACGGGGGCTCCGGCTTGATCCGACAGTGCGACCGGCATGGCCGAAACCCGGCGCATCATGGCTTGCGCCAGCGGCACCGCGCGCTTCGGGATCATCCCGGCTTCTGCCGCAGCATCAAGCATCGGGATGGCGTCGCTGGTATAGATGGCCAGTGCCCCTTGGGCACGGCCCTGCGAGTCCGCGTCCAACCTGCCCAAGACCCGCGCGGACAGGGCGCCGACATGCAACTCGGCCCGGTCAATGCGCAGTCCCGTCATCATTGGGGAAGGCAGCGCGGCCATGGCGCGTGGCGTCGGCACCTTGTCCAGCCAGAACCGGCCTTGCCCCTCGAACGAGATCCGGTCCTCTGGCTCCAGCGCTCCGGTCAGGGTGGCCAGCACGGGCAGCGCCTTTGGATCCAGCCCTTCCAGCTTCCAGTTGACGTCATATCCGGCTTGGCTGCTTGCGGGAGCGCTGGGGTCAACGGGAACCGCATTCGCGGCAATATTCGCGGATTGGGCAAACGGCGCGCCATCCAGCACAAGGTTCGACGTCGCGACGTTCACCTCGCCGGGGGCCAGCCCCGCCAACGGCTGGAACCGGGCCGTGACGCTGGGGGGATCGAAGGTCAGTTCATGCGTGCCATCCGGCTGCTCGATGGTCGCCTTTCCGGGCAGACCGATGCGTGCGGTAAAGGGGGATAGCGGCTCGATCCACAAATCCGCCGAATCGAGCCTGACCGCACCATTGGAGATAGCGGCGACGGGGCCGGTGACATGGGCCCCGATCCGCAGCGGTTGGGGCGGCGTGTCGATGCGCTCCGCCGAAAACGCCTGTCCCTGTGCCTCCAGCCTGCGCAGCTCGCCCACGATCAGGTTTTCGGCAACCACGCCAGCGCCCGCCAGCATCACGACGACAAGGACCAGCCAGATCAGGGATTTGCGCATCATTTGCCTTTCCATTCGGACCGCTTGGATCGGCGGGCATCCTGCCCTAAGTTCTTGGTCAGAGAAAGAGAGGCGGCGCAAGCTGGCGGATGCGTGAAGGAACGGCTGGAATACTGGGTCTTTGCCTATGGGTCGCTGATGTGGGATCCGGGTTTTCCCGTCGCCGAGGCGGTCGGCGCGCGGCTTGCGGGCTTTGCCCGCCGATTCTGCCTGCGCTCGGTCGTCTATCGCGGGACCGAGGAGGCGCCGGGGCTGGTGCTGGGGCTGGACGCCGATATTGCGGCCAGCTGTCAGGGCTTGGCGCTGCGCGTGGCCGCTCCAGATTGGCCCGAGGCGTTGCAGGGGCTGCGCGCCCGCGAGCTGACGACCAACGCCTATGAGGAGCGCATGCTGGCCGTGACGCTTCAGGATGGGCGCGAGGTAGAGGCGGTGGCCTATGTCACCCGGCCGGATCACGTCCAGTATGCCGGCGCATTGAAGCTTGAGGAACAGGCCCGCATCATCGCCGTTGCGCGTGGCGGCCGTGGGCCGAATGCGGATTACCTGTTCAACACCACGTTGCATCTGGCGCAGATGGGGGTCGAGGATATCGATCTTGACGCGCTGTCCCGGCAGGTCCGCTGCCTGATCGGGCCGCGGGAAGATGCCGGGGACGACGCGGAAAACGACGCGGAACCGCCTGCTTAAGTCTTTACGGGCAAACGCTTCTGAACCGCTTGCATCGTGCCGCGCCGCCCTTACACTTGGCCGCGGATGAGCGAGAAGGGGGCGGCATTGTCGCAGGCAGAGACCGAAGACAGGAACAGTGCCGCCGAGCCCCCGGGCGGTGGGCGCAAGGACCGCGCGACCCGGCTTTCGGCCACGCGTGCGGCCCGCGGCGATGGGCGCAACGCGGCCGAGCCCTATTTCTCGCAGCCCGTGCGACAGGTCGTGCTGATGCTGATCGTGCTGGCGCTGGTGACGGTGGGCGCGTGGTTCGCCTATGCCCAGATCAAGCCGGTATTCGCCGCGAATCCGTGGCTTAACGGGGCAATCCTGTTCGTCTTTGCGCTTGGCGTTCTGACCTGCTTCTGGCAGGTGGCCCAGTTGATCAACTCGGTCAGCTGGATCGAGAGTTTTGCCGCAGGCAAGCTGGGCTATGCCCGGCAGGATCAGGCCCAGACGCAAGGCTATGCCGCCCCCCGCCTGTTGGCCCCGCTGGCGGCGCTGCTTGGATCGCGCGGTCCCATCGGGACCACGATCTCGACCGAGTCGGCACGCTCGATCCAGGATTCGGTCGCGACCCGTATCGACGAAGCCCGCGACATCACGAGATATCTTGGAAATCTTCTTATTTTCCTAGGTCTTCTGGGCACTTTCTACGGTCTTGCGACAACAGTGCCCGCCATTGTGGAAACCATCCGCACCCTCGCCCCGGAACAGGGCGAATCCGGGGTCGAAGTCTTCGACAAGCTGATGCACGGGCTGGAAACCCAGTTGGGCGGCATGGCGACCGCGTTCTCCAGCTCTCTGTTGGGGCTTGCCGGGTCTCTGGTCGTGGGCCTGCTGGAACTGTTTGCCAGCCATGGCCAGAACCGCTTCTATCGTGAGCTTGAGGAATGGCTTTCCTCGTTCACGCGCATCGGAATGGCGGGTGGCGAACAAGGCTTGGACCAGGCTGCGCTGGCAGAGTTCCTGGGCGCGATGGGCCTGCGCGTGACCGACCTGCAGGAATATTACCTTGAACGCGATACTCTGCGCGATCAGGAGGCCTCGGATGCCGATACCCGGTCGATGGCGCTGGCGGCAGGGGTCGAACGCCTGACCGCGCTGATCCAGTCGGACCGCGATGCGCTTGGCAGCGAACTTGCGGCCGAACGACGGGCGCAAGCGGACAGCCACCGCCGCCTGAGCGAGATCCTTGAGCGTCTTGCGGACGGGCAGGAGCGGCTGACCGATGCGACCACGGCCGTTGTCTCGGAGAGCACGCGGGTCGAGAACCTGACAGTGGGGCTGGACCGGGCCTTCGATCGACTGGCGGATGGACAGGAACAGCTTGTGGCGCTGGCGCGGAACGGCACCCATGCCCGTCTGCCTGATGAATTCTATGATATCGTTGCCCGCATGGCTGAGGGACAGCAGCAGGTCGCCTCGCTGATGTCACAACAGCAGCCGCCGGGCGATCGCGACCTTGACGGTGCCCATCTCGCTGCGCTGACCCGCGCACTGTCGCGGCTGACGGACGGGCAGGCGCGGCTGGTCGAACTGGCCGAAACCAAACCGGCCCAGCATGACGACCCCGAGGCGCGGATGCGCCTGCGGTCCATCGACGTACAACTGGGGCGGCTGGTCGAGGAAGCGGCAAGCGGACGCGACGGGCTGATCGCCGAACTGCGCGACGATATGGCCGCGCTGACCCGTGCCATCCGTGCGCTGGAGGGCCGGGATGGGGCTTAGCCGTCACGGGCGCGAGCGGTTCTCGGCCAATATCTGGCCGGGCTTCGTCGATGCGATGTCGACGCTGCTGTTGGTCCTGATCTTTGCGCTGACGATCTTCATGGTGCTGCAGTCCGTGCTGCGTGAACGCATCACCTCGCAGGACAGCGAATTGGAGCAGCTTGGCGACCGAGTGGCCAATCTCAGCGAGGCGCTGTCGACGTCGCAGGAACAGGGCGTTTCACTGGGGCGTGATCTTGCAGCGGAGCAGGCGCGATTGCGCGCCTCGGAGCAGGCGGTTTCCTCTGCGAGGGCCGAGATCGATGCCCAAGCCGAGGCGGCGAGGCTGGCGGCGGCACGGCGCGAAGCGCTGGATGCGCTGATCGCCGATTTGCGGCAACGAAACGAACAGGCAGGCACCTCGCTGACCCAGACGCAGGCGCAGCTTTCCGATGCCGAGGCCGCGCGGATCGCCGACGCCGCCGCTGCCAAGGCCCTGCAAGAGCGGCTGGACAAGTCGGATGCCGAATTGACGGCGACCACGCTTGCTCTGGACGATGCTCGCAAGAAGGCCGAGGAGACGTTGACCCTGCTGGCCGCCGCGGATGCCGCCAAGAAGGAATTGGGCGACAAGGCCCAGACCAACGCGACCGAAGCCGAGCGCCAGGCCGGCCTTTTGGCCCTGGCCCAGCAGAAGCTGGCCGACCAGCAGGCCCTGTCGACCGAGGATCAGCGCCGCGTCGCGCTGCTGAACCAGCAGGTCGCGCAACTGAACGACCAGCTTGGCAATCTGCACTCGGTCCTTGAAGGTGCGAACCAGGACCAGAAAGAAACCGACTTGAAGGTTGAGGATCTGGGTCGCCAGTTGAATGTCGCGCTGATCCGCGCCGCGGATGAAGAGCGCAAGCGCCGCGCGCTTGAGGAAGACGCGCGTAGCAAGGCCGAGGCCGAGGCCAAGGACCTCGCCCGCTATCGTTCGGAATTCTTCGGCCGTCTGTCGCAAATCCTTGAAGGGCGCGAAGGCGTGCGTGTGGTCGGGGACCGCTTCGTCTTTTCCTCGGAAGTGCTGTTTCCGACCGGAGAGGCGACCCTTTCGACCGAGGGCATGTCCCAGATCGCCCGCGTGACCGAGCAGTTGAAGCAGATCTCCGGCGAGATCCCCTCGCAGATCGACTGGATCATTCGCGTCGACGGCCATACCGACAGCCAGCCGCTGTCGGGGCAGGGCCGCTATCGCGACAACTGGGAGTTGAGCCAAGCGCGTGCGCTGTCAGTCGTGCGCTACATGATCGACGATCTGGGTTTTCCCGCGAACCGATTGCTGCCCGCAGGTTTTGCCGATACCCGCCCGGTCGCCAGCGGCGACAGCCCCGAGGCGCATGCCCAGAACCGCCGGATCGAGCTGAAACTGACCGAGCGTTAGACCCGCGGATCGATCAGCGTATATTGGTCGGGAAAGCGGTTCAGGTAGCGGATCATCGGTCCTGCCGCCCGCCATTGGCGGAACAGGGCGGTGCGCAGCGCCCCGGCTTCGGGCCAGTGCCGCCGAGTCGAGCGGCTGACCTGCGGTGCCGTCGGGAAGTGCCGCGCCAGCACCCGGCCGAAAGCATCGCGCATTCGCATGGGCACGATCCCCTGCGAGCTGTCGAGCCACGGTTTCCGGGTGCCGATGAAATGGACCAGGCACGGATCGACCATGCTGGTCAGATGTGCCGAAGCCGAGGTGAACTGCCAGTTCCACAGCGGGCTGATCTCGGCCCAGTCGCCTTTCAGGATCCCGTTCATCAGCGCCTGGTCGCGGCCCAGCCCGGCCAGATGTTCGCGCGCGAAGTCGGCAGCCCGATTGGCAAGATCCTGTGTCGCAAATGCCTCGGTGTCGATCATGACCACGCCAGCGTTGAAATAGGGATGGGCCGGTTCGCCCAGCTTCTTGAATTCGGACACCTTGCGGCCGGGCGTGCGCCATTGCCGGTTATCGCGCACCGCGGCGACGGCGCGCCCCAGCATGTCGGCCGAAAGAAGTTGCGCCGGGTCGCCGCGTTCGTAAAGGATGTCCGCGTCGATCACCAGGATGCGCCGGTAATGCCCGCGCAGCGCGTTGCCCAGAAACAGCTCCATATAGGTTGCAAGCGAGCGGCGCGCGTCCAAGGGCAGGGCGTTCAGCAGCGCGTCGTCGCGCGCGGCGACGTGGTGGATCCCCGCCTGCATCAGTGCCTGCGGCATCTCGACCGGCTCGGGCCCGCCGATCAGCACGTCATGCGCATTCCCCGCCGCCGCAAGGGCCAACGCAGGTGTCGCCGCATAGGGCAGATAATTCGCATCGCAGGCCGCGATGACCGCAAGGTCCGAGCGTGGCTGGAAGCCGGGACTGAAGATCGGCGTCAGCGCCATGGGCGGTCCGCAGAAGTCATGGCTGGTCCTTTGATCCAGACGGTTCAGTCCAGTATTACGACTGCCGTCCGGGATTTCGCAATGGCATCAGGTCTCTTGTGGCGCAGGTTCGCGCGGGGGACGGCCGATCACCTCGCGAAGCGCGTCGAGTTCGATGAAGTTGTCGGCCTGCCGGCGCAGTTCGTCCGCGATCATCGGGGGCTGGCTGCGCATGGTGGACACGACCGACACGCGGACGCCTTGGCGTTGCAACGCCTCGACCAGCGGACGAAAGTCGCCATCGCCCGAGAAGAGGACGGCATGGTCCAGGCGCGGGGCCAGTTCCATCGCGTTCACCACAAGCTCGACATCCATATTGCCCTTGACCTTGCGGCGCCCAAGCGCGTCAGTGTATTCCCGTGCCGGCTTCGTCACCATCGAGAAGCCATTGTAATGCAACCAATCGACCAGGGGCCGGATGGGTGAGTAATCCTCGTTTTCGAGCAGCGCCGTATAGTAATAGGCGCGGATCAGTTTTCCCCTGCGTTCGAATTCCTGGCGGAGCAGCTTATAGTCGATGTCGAATCCCAACGACTTTGCCGCTGCGTAAAGGTTCGAACCGTCAATGAACAAAGCTAGCCGATCGTCTTTGTAAAACACGATAACCTCGATATGACTCAGAATAGATTGCCTTCGGCGAACCTAGCCCTGGTCGCAATTGGCGGGAACCTGCCTAGTTTGGCAGGTCCTCCCGAGGCCACAATTCGCGCAGCGGTTGAGCAAATCATACAGTTGCCGGGAGTGGTTCTGTCGTCATTAAGCAGGTTCTGGAAAACGCCGGCATTTCCTGCCGGATCTGGCCCTGATTATGTGAATGCGGCGCTTTCCTTGCAAACGGTAAATTCTCCGGATGAGCTTCTTTCCGCGCTTCACCGGATCGAACACGATCTGGGGCGGGTGCGCGAGGGGGCGCGCTGGCAGGCGCGGGGGATCGACCTGGACTTGATCGCCTATGGCGACCTTGTCCTGCCCGATCTTGCGACCCATGACGCCTGGCGCGGATTGCCGCCCGAACGCCAGGCCGAGACCGCGCCCGAAACGCTGATCCTGCCCCATGCCCGGATGCAGGACCGGGGCTTTGTCCTGGTGCCGCTGGCCGAGGTCGCGCCGGGTTGGCGCCACCCGCGCCTGGGGCGAAGTGTGGCCGAGATGTTGGCCGCCTTGCCAGCAGATGCGCGGGCGGATATACGAGCCCTGACAACTTGACATTCCTCGGGCGAAGCGCCAAATATTCGGCTTCGCCCTGCATCCCGTATTCAAGCCAAAGGTGACCGATGGCCCGTGTGACAGTCGAAGATTGCGTCGACAAGGTTCCGAACCGTTTCGATCTCGTGATGCTGGCCTCGCATCGCGCCCGTGAGATCACGGCCGGCAGCCAACTGACCATCGACCGCGACAACGACAAGAACCCGGTTGTCGCCCTGCGTGAAATCGCTGACGAAACCCAACCGGTTGACGAACTGCGCGAACGCATGATCGAGGCGACCCAGACCCAGATCGAGGTCGACGAGCCGGAAGAGGACGCGATGGCCCTGTTGCTGGGTGCCGAAGTTGATCGTCCGAAACCCGCCGACGAGGAATCGGAAGAGCGCATGCTTCGCATGATGCTGGAAGCCCAGGGCCGCAACTAAGCCAGGGCTGACACGGGGTCTTCGCCAGAACATGATCGACGTCGAAGACCTTATCGCGCTGGTTCGAAACTATAATCCGCGCACCAATGCCGATCTGATTCGCGACGCCTATGAATATGGGCGTCGCATGCATGAAGGGCAGTTCCGCCATTCAGGCGAGCCCTATTTCACCCATCCGGTCGCCGTCGCCGCCATCCTGACCGAGATGCGGCTGGACGACGCCACCATCATCACCGCATTGCTGCACGACACGATCGAGGACACGCGCTCGACCTGGGCCGAGGTCGCGCAGATGTTCGGGCGCGAGATCGCGGATCTTGTCGATGGCGTGACCAAGCTGACCAACCTGCAGCTGTCGGGCGCGCATTCCAAGCAGGCCGAGAATTTCCGCAAGCTTTTCATGGCGATGTCGCGCGATCTTCGCGTGATTCTGGTGAAGCTGGCTGACCGTCTGCACAATATGCGCACGATCAAGTCGATGCGTCCCGACAAGCAGGCCCAGAAGGCGCGCGAAACCATGGACATCTATGCGCCGCTCGCCGGGCGCATGGGCATGCAATGGATGCGCGAAGAGCTTGAGGATCTTGCCTTCAAGGTCATCAACCCCGAGGCGCACAACTCGATCATCCGTCGCTTTGTCAGCCTGCAGCGCGAATCCGGCGATGTGATCCCAAAGATCACCGCCGACATCCGCTCGGAACTGGAGCGCGAGGGGATCGAGGCCGACGTCTATGGCCGCGCGAAAAAGCCGTTCAGCATCTGGCGCAAGATGCAGGAAAAGCAGCTTTCCTTTTCGCGCCTGTCCGACATCTACGGTTTCCGCATCATCACTCGCAGTGAGGCCGACTGTTATCGTACGCTGGGCGTGATCCACCACCGCTGGCGCGCCGTGCCCGGTCGGTTCAAGGATTACATCAGCCAGCCCAAGGCCAACGGCTACCGCTCGATCCACACCACGGTTTCGGGGCGCGATGGCAAGCGGGTCGAGGTGCAGATCCGCACCCGTCAGATGCACGAGGTCGCGGAATCCGGCGTGGCTGCGCATTGGGCCTATCGTGACGGCGCACGGACCGAGAACCCGTTTGCCGTCGATCCGGGCGAATGGATCGCCAGCCTCACCGAGCGTTTCGGCGAAGAGGATCACGATGAGTTCCTCGAGCATGTGAAGCTCGAGATGTATTCCGATCAGGTGTTCTGCTTTTCGCCAAAGGGCGACGTGATCCCGCTGCCCAAGGGCGCGACGCCGATCGACTTCGCCTATGCGATCCACACCCGGCTGGGAAATTCCTGTGTCGGCGCCAAGGTCGATGGCATTCGTGTGCCGCTGTGGACGCGGTTGAAGAATGGGCAGTCGGTCGAGATCATCGCGGCCTCCGGGCAAAGGCCGCAGCCGACATGGCTGGACATTGTCGTGACCGGCCGGGCCAAGGCCGCGATCCGGCGAAGCCTGCGGCAAGAGGACCGCTCGCGCTTCATCCGGCTGGGGTCTGAACTGATCCGCGTCGCGTTCGAGCATGTGGGCCGCCGCGTCACCGACAAGGCGCTGCGGACCGCCGCGCGGACCATGGCCCTGCCGGATACGGATGAACTTCTGGCCCGGATCGGCAGTGCCGAAATCTCGGCGCATGAAGTCTTGTCCGCACTATACCCCGAACTTGCGGCCAAGCGCAGCGAGATTGACGCGAAGCGCGCGGTTGCCGGGCTTGAGGCCGATCAGGAATTCACCCGCGCCCCGTGCTGCAATCCTTTGCCGGGCGAACGGATCGTGGGCATCACCTATCGTGGCAAGGGCGTGGTGATCCATGCCATCGACTGCCCCGTCCTGGCCGAATTCGAAGACAGTCCCGACCGCTGGGTCGACCTGCATTGGCGCGAGGGTCAGCATCCTGCCGCCTATTCGGCGAACCTGTCGCTGACGATCCGCCACGACGCGGGGGTGCTGGGTCGGATCTGCACGTTGATCGGCGGGCAGGGCGCGAATATCTCGGATCTGGTTTTCCTTGACCGCAAGCCGGATTTCTATCGCCTGCGGGTCGAGGTGGAGTTGCGCGACAGCGAGCATCTGCATGCCCTGCTGACCGCACTTGAGGCGGAAAGCGACGTGGCCCAGATTGCAAGGATCCGCGACCCGCTGGCGCATCTCGACTGAACGCCGGCCGTCAGGCGCCCAACCGGTCCCGCAGCGAATACCAGGACATGCCCGCGACGAGCAGGGGCCAACGCAGCAGCGTGCCTCCGGGGAAGGGATGGACCGGCAACGCGGACATCGTGTCGAAACCTTCCGACTGGCCTTGAACCGCCTGCGCCATCAGCTTGCCCGCCAGCGTCGCCAGCGCCAGCCCGTGACCGGAATAGCCGCTGGCCGACAGGCAGTTCGGGGCCGGACGGATGAAACAGGGCATACGCGTCATGGTGATCGCCAGCGTCCCGCCCCAGGCATAAGCCAGCCTGACGTCCGCAAGGCCGGGATAGATTTCCAGCAATGGTTTTCGAACCTTGGCGGCTATATCCGCGGGGAAGCGGTAGCTGACATTCTCGCCCCCGCCGAAGATCAGCCGGCTGTCGGAATCCAGCCGCCAGTAATTGACGACGAATTTCGTGTCATGGACGCCGATATTGCGAGTCAGGACTTCGGCCGCGCGCGCGCCCAACGGCTCGGTCGCGACGATGAAGTTGTTGATCGGCATGACCCGCGCGGCGACCTTGGGCTCAAGTGTGCCCAGATAGCCATTCGCGGCCAGGATCAGGTGATCGCAACAGACCTGACCATCCGCCGTTGTCACAGTGGTCTTGCCCCCGGCTTGCCGGGCGTGGTCGATCCCCGTCACTTCCGAGCGTTCATGAATGACCGCGCCCGCGGCATCGGCAAGCCGCGCCATGCCAAGGGAAAGGTTCAGCGGGTGCAGGTGTCCGGCGCCGTGATCCAACTCTCCCGCGACATAGGCGTCCGAGGGCAGGATCGCGCGAAAGGCGTCGCGATCCAGCGCCTCGATCCGGTCATAGTCATAGTCGCGTGCAAGTCGTTCGATCAGCGCAGTCGCGTGATCGAATTCGGCGCGCGTACGGAATGCATGGGCGATCCCGTCCGCGACCGGAACGCCGGCACGGGCGGCAATGTCGCGGGTCAGGCGCTTTGCGTCCTCGGCCAGATCCCACAGCCTGCGCGCGGCGTCGCGACCCGCCATCTTTTCTAGGTCGTCGACCTCAAGCCGCTGCCCCGATCCAAGCTGTCCACCATTGCGCCCCGACGCGCCGAAACCCACGCGATGCGCCTCAAGCAGGATGACGCGGCGCCCGGCCTCGGCCAGATGCAGCGCCGCGGAAAGGCCGGTATAGCCGCCGCCGATGACGACGACATCGGCCTGCGCCTTGCCCCGCAAAGGGGGAAAGGCGCGAAGTTCCGTCCGTGTCGCGGCGTAAAGGCTGGGCGGATATTCCCCGTCGCGATCATTCGAATGCAGCAGGTTCATACGTTCAGCAGCAGGTGCTCCCGCTCCCATGGGCTGATGACTTGCAGGAACTCTTTGTATTCGTTGCGCTTGACCGCTTGATAGACGGCGATGAACTCGGCCCCCAGAACCTCGCGCATCGGGGCGCTTTCGTCCATCAGGTCCAGCGCATCGCCCAGGTTATAGGGCAGTTCATCCTGCGACATATAGGCGTCGCCCAGGCATTCGGCGCGGGGACTTTCCTGCTCAATCAATCCCAGATAGCCGCAGGCCAGGCTGGCGGCCAGCCCCAGATAGGGGTTGCAGTCCATTCCGGCAAGACGGTTTTCGATCCGCCGCGCCTCTGGCCCCGAGATCGGCACACGCAGCCCGGTGGTGCGGTTGTCACGCCCCCATTCAAGGTTGATAGGTGCTGCAAAATCAGGGACATAGCGACGATAGCTGTTGACGTATGGAGCCAGTAGCGCCACCGCGGCGGGCAGGTGCTTCTGCATCCCGGCGATGAAATGCATGAAGGCGGGGGTCTCGTGGCCCTTCTCGTCCGAGAAGATGTTCCGCCCCGTTTCGATTCCGACCACAGAATGGTGGATATGCATCGCGCTGCCCGGCTCGCCCTCGATCGGCTTGGCCATGAAGGTCGCGAAACAGTCGTGGCGCAGCGCCGCCTCGCGGATCAGGCGCTTGAAATAGAAGATCTGGTCGGCCAGATGCACCGGGTCGCCGTGGTTCAGGTTGATCTCGACCTGGCCGGCGCCACCTTCCTGCAGGATGCCGTCGATCTCGAAGCCCTGCGCCTCGGCGAAATCATAGATGTCGTCGATGACCTTGCCGTATTCGTCCACGGCCGACATCGAATAGGCCTGCTTGGCCGCGGCGCGGCGGCCAGAGCGGCCCATCGGCGGCATGATCGGCTGGTTCGGGTCGATGTTGCGCGCGACCAGAAAGAACTCCATCTCGGGCGCGACGATCGGTTTCCAGCCCTTTTCCCGGTAAAGGTCGACGACCCGCTTCAGCACGTTGCGCGGCGCCGTCGGCACCGGCTCTCCGGTCTGGGTCGAGACGTCGTGGATAACCTGCAAGGTCACGTCCGCAGTCCAGGGCGCGGCCGTCGCGGTCGAGAAATCCGGCGTCAGGATCATGTCCGGCTCGGTGAACGCGCCCGAGGGGTTGTCGGCCCAGTCCCCCGTGATCGTCTGAAGGAAGATCGAGTTCGGCAAATAGAACCGTTCCTGATGCGCGAATTTCGATGCCGGCATGGCCTTGCCACGGGCGACGCCCGCGATGTCGGCGACGATGCATTCGACCTCGTCCAGCCGGCGGCCGGCGACAAAATCCTGGGCGGCTTGCGGGGTCTCTTCGATCCAGCGCGCCTTCATGCGGCACCCTGTTCGCGCTGGGTGGCGCGGGGCGCCTTGAAGAAAGTCTCGATCCGGTCGGCCATGACCGAGGACTGGCGCGGCCCCCCCATCCGGGCGCGGGCGCGGTCCAGCAGGGGTTCGGGGACGACGCCCTTTGCCCTTGTCTCGATCAGGCCCTGGATGAAGGCATCGGGGAATTCGGGATGGGCCTGGACCGTAAAGGCGCGGTCATCATAGATCAGCGCCGCGTTCTCGCAAAAACCGTTGGTCGCGGCGACCTGCGCGCCCTCGGGGCGGGTCACGACCTGATCCTGGTGCCAGGCGTTCAGTGTCACCGGTTCGCCGCCGAAATCGTAATCCTGCGCGCCGACCGACCAGCCTCCGCCGAATTTCTCGACCTTGCCGCCAAGTGCCTGTGCGATGATCTGGTGGCCAAAGCAGATCCCGACCATCGGAACATGCGCCGCATATGCATCGCGGATAAAGGCCTCAAGCGGGCGGATGAAGGGATGATCCTCATAGGCGCCGTGGCGCGAGCCGGTCAGCAGCCAGCCGTCAGCGTCGTGCACGCTGGCTGGGAACTGCATGTTCTCGACGTGATAGCTGGTGAATTCGAATCCCCGTCCGTCCAGAAGCTGTTCGAACATGGTGTCATAGTCGCCCAGTTCGCCGCGAAGAAGTTCGGGCGACTGGCCGCATTTCAGGATGCCGATGCGCATGATTGGCCTGTTGATTGTTCCCGGCAAAGGTAGTCGGCGCAGGGGAACGCGGCAAGGCCCTCCCTCACTCCTTGGTGGGGCTGGCCCTGCCGCGGCGGCCGCGCTAGGGTCGGGCCAACCCGTTCGCAGGAAAGGAAATCCAATGCCCGGTCTTCGCCCTGATGTCGATCCAGACGGCCTGCAGGAATTCTCGGTCGTCTTCACCGACCGGTCGCTGAACCACATGTCGCAGAAATACCAGGGCGTCATGCGCGATATTTCCGCGACCCTGCGCGAAGTCTATCACGCCGAAGCCGTGGCCCTTGTCCCCGGTGGCGGCACCTGCGCGATGGAGGCGGTGGCCCGCCAGTTCGGCCGCGACGCCCATGCGCTGATCGTGCGCAATGGTTTCTTCAGCTTTCGGTGGAGCCAGATTTTCGACATGGGCGGGTTTGCCCGCGAAACGACAGTGATGATGGCGCGTCCGGCGGGGAATGAGCCGCGCGCGCCCTTTGCCCCCGCTCCGGTCGAGGAGGTTGTCTCCAAGATCCGCGAGACGCGGCCCGATGCCGTCTTCGCCCCGCATGTCGAGACGGCTGCCGGGATGATCCTGCCCGACGACTATATCCGTGCCATCGCCGATGCCGCGCATGAGGTCGGGGCGATCATGGTGCTGGACTGCATCGCCTCGGGCGCGATCTGGGTCGACATGCAGGCGACCGGCGTCGACGTCCTGATCTCGGCCCCGCAAAAGGGGTGGTCGGCCTCTCCTTCGGCGGGGATGGTCATGCTGTCGGCGCGCGGCGTCGAACGGCTTGAGGCGACGACCTCGAACAGCTTCGCGCTGGACCTGAAGAAGTGGCGCGCGATCATGAAGGCCTATGAGGATGGCGGGCACGCTTATCACGCCACCATGCCGACCGACGCGTTGCTGGGCCTGCGCGAGGCGATGGAAGAAACGCGCGCGCTTGGGTTCGAAACGGCGCGGGACGCGCAGTGGAAGCTGGGCAATGCCGTTCGTGCGGAGTTGGCCAAGCGTGGCCTGCGTTCCGTCGCGGCCGAAGGGTTCGCCGCCCCCGGCGTGGTCGTCTGCTATACCGATGACGCCGAGATCCAGACCGGCCGCAAATTCTTGGCGCAAGGCTTTCAGATCGCTGCGGGCGTTCCCCTGCAGGTGGGCGAGGGGGAAAGCTTCCGCACCTTCCGCATCGGGCTTTTCGGGCTCGACAAGCTGAACGATGTTGACGGCACGCTGGCGCGTCTGGTCCCGGCCTTCGACGCAGTGCTTTGACCCGCGCGAACCGGCCGTCAGGACGCGACGGCCGGTTCCAGCACCTTGTCCGGGACGATGACCAGCTTGCCGATGAAATCGCGGCTGCGTTCGGCAAAGACGCGCTCTGCCTCGTGCAGGCGCGACAGGGGCATGGTCCCGGCCAGCACCGGCTTCAACCGCCCCTCGCGGATCCAGTCGATCAACTGTCGCGCCTCGTCCCGCGTGCCATGCGAGACGCCGAAGATCTGCACCTGGTTCAGATAGATCAGGGTCCAGGGCAGGGCGGTCACATTGCCACCGCTGGCCCCCGCGATCGAGATCCGGGGGGCCGTGCGGCGGGCGCGCAGGTCCCGGCACATCACCTCGATCAGCGGGATGGTCATCTCGCCCCCGACAAGATCCATCACCGCGTCGATGATGACGCCCCCCGTGGCGGCGTCGATCGCGGTCCCCCAGTCCGACACCGCGCTGCGATCGATGACCGATGCCGCCCCCAGTCTCCGCAGTGCCTCGGCCTTGCCGGCGCTGGCGATGGCATGGGGGATCGCCCCGATGACCCGGCAAAGCTGGATCAGGGCGGTGCCGACCCCGCCCGACGCGCCGGTCACGATCACATGCTCGCCCGCCCGAACCCCGGCCGAGGTCAGCATGTGAAAACCCGTCTGCCATGAACACATGCCCAGAGTCGCCAGTTCGGCATCACTCAGTTCCGGGTTCGGGATCGCGTGGAACTGGTCCGAGGGGAAGACGCCATATTCCGCGAACCCGCCATCGGCCCCGTGTCCGAAGTAATCGGGGGCAAGGTTCAGGTCGCCGCGCCCGTCGGGATAGATGTTGAAGTCCAGCAGGCCTCGCTCTCCGATCCGGTTGGGCGCGACGCCCGCGCCCACGGCCACGACATGCCCGACGGTGTCCGCGCCTTGGATGCGCGGAAAACCAAGGCTGGGACCGGCCATCGCGAATGACGTGACCGCGCCGTCATCGGCGGTTGAATACAGCCCTTCGCGAACCTTGCGGTCGGTGTTGTTCTTGGCGCAGGCGGTGATGCGGACCAGAACCTCGCCAGCACCGGGGCGGGGTACGGGCCAATCCGTGCGCCATTCCAGGCGGTCCAATCCGCCATGACCCGTCAGGACCATGGCGGACATGCTGCGCGGCAGGTCGGTCATCGCCTCAGCCCAACACTTCGCTGACGGATTCCACCGTGGCCCCGACGATCACGTCGGCCTCGGCCTCGGTCAGGCAAAGCGGCGGGGCCAGACCAATGATGTCGCCTTGCGGCATGGCCCGCGCGATGACGCCCCGCCGCAGCATGGCTGCGACGACCTTGCCGCCAACGCCCTCGGACGGGTCGAAGAAGGCGCGCGTTTCCCGGTCGCGGACCAGCTCGACGGCGCAAAGCATGCCTTCACCCCGGATCTCGCCCACATGGGCGTGCCCGCCCAGCGCCGCTTGCATCCGTTGGTTCAGATAGGCCCCGGTCCTGCCTGCATTCGCGACCAGCCCCAGTTCATCGATCAGCTTCAGGTTCGCGATCCCCGCTGCCGCGCCGATCGGGTGGGCGGAATAGGTCCAGCCGTGGCCGAAGACGCCGAATTCGTCGCTGCCCTGCATCAGCACCTCCCAGACCCGCTCACCGACGATGCTGCCCGACAGCGGCGCATAGGCCGAGGTCAGGCCCTTGGCGCAGGTAATGATGTCGGGGCTGAGGCCATAATGATCGCTGCCGAACATGCTGCCCAGCCGCCCGAACCCCGTCACGACCTCATCCGCGATCAGCAGGATGTCGTGGCGTGCCAGAACCTTCTGGATCGCCTGCCAATAGCCTTTCGGCGGGGGAACGATGCCGCCGGTGCCCAGCACGGGTTCACCGATGAAGGCCGCGATGGTGTCGGCACCTTCGGCCGCGATCAGCTTTTCCAGCTCCTCGGCGCAATGGGCACTGAACTGCTCCTCGGTCATGCCCGCGTCCTTGCGGCGGAAATAATACGGCGCTTCGGTATGGATCACCTGCGCCAGCGGCAGATCGAATTTCTTGTGGAAGAGTTCGAGGCCGGTCAGCGAGCCGGTCATCAGCCCCGACCCGTGATAGCCCCGCCAGCGCGAGATGATCTTCTTCTTCTGCGGCAGGCCGCGGATATTGTTGTAATACCAGACCAGCTTGACGTTGGTTTCATTGGCGTCCGAGCCGCCCAGCCCGAAATAGACCCGCGCCATGCCCTTGGGCGCGCGATCCATGACCATCTTCGCCAGCGTGATCGAGGCTTCCGAGCCGTGCCCGGCATAGGAATGGTAATAGGCCAGCTCCTGCGCCTGCTTCGCGATAGCGTCAGCGATCTCGGTCCGGCCATAGCCTACGTTCACGCAGTAAAGCCCGGCAAACCCATCCAGGAGGCGATGGCCGTCGCGGTCGATGATGTGGACGCCTTCGGCCGTCCGGATGATCCGTTGCGCACCCTCGCCCCGTGCAAACTGACCGATATTGGTCGAGGGGTGGAAGAAGCTCTCGCGGTCCCATTTGGACAGCTCGTCATTGGTCAGCATCACGCTCTCCTGTCATGCTCTGCCCAGTCGCGGCAGACGTATTTGATCTCGGTGAAGGCCTCGAGCCCGTGACGCGAGCCTTCTCGGCCAAGGCCGGATTGCTTCATGCCCCCGAAAGGGATCGGCGCGCCCGTCACCTTGGTGCGGTTGACGGCGACCATGCCGAACTCCAGCGCGCGGGACAGGCGATAGATGCGGCGCGGATCCTGCGTGTGCAGATAGGCGACAAGGCCGTATTCCGTGGCATTGGCGATGCTGATCGCCTCGGCCTCGGTCGCAAAGGCGGCCAGCGCGGCGATGGGGCCAAAGGTTTCCTCGCGGAAAATCCGGGCGTCCGGTGGCACCTCGGCCAAAACCGTCGGCTGGAAGAACAGCGGCCCCTGCGGATCGCGGGCGCCGCCGGTCATCAGCCTCGCGCCCCGGTCAAGGGCGTCGCGGATCTGATCCTCCTGCTTCCTGACAGCGTTCTCGTTCATCAACGGGCCCAGATCGCGGTCCAGCTTTCCCGGTCCCAGCGTCAGCGCCGCCGTGGCATTGGCGAAGCGGCGGCAGAATTCGTCATAGATCGGCCGTTCGATCAGGAAGCGGT
This sequence comes from Paracoccus broussonetiae, assembly GCF_031854425.1. Taxonomy (NCBI): domain Bacteria; kingdom Pseudomonadati; phylum Pseudomonadota; class Alphaproteobacteria; order Rhodobacterales; family Paracoccaceae; genus Paracoccus; species Paracoccus broussonetiae. The sequence goes on from NZ_JAVRQI010000024.1 coordinate 28,021, forward strand.
TCGCGCCAAGGCAATCCTGACCCGAGGTTGCGAACTTCGCCTTGATCGCCTCGTCCACCGCCAGTTCAAGGTCGCAATCGGCGAAGACGATGAAGGGGGCGTGGCCACCCAGTTCCAGGACCAGCCGCTTTACGGTGTCCGAGGATTGCCGATAGAGCAGCTTGCCGATCTCGGTCGAGCCGGTGAAGCTCAGCACCCGAACGCGGGGATCGGCGCACCATTCCGCGACGATCTCGGGTGCGGCGCCGGTGACGACATTGAAGACGCCCGCAGGCAGCCCCGCGCGGTGGGCCAGTTCCGCCAGCGCCGTCGCGGACAGCGGGGTTTCGGCCGAGGGGTGGACGACCACCGTGCAGCCCGCCGCCAGCGCGGCGGCAGCCTTGCGGGTAATCATGGCGCAGGGAAAGTTCCAGGGCGTGACCAGCGCGGCGACGCCCAGCGGTTCGCGCCAAAGCTCCATCTCGGCGGTGGAAAGATGCGAGGTGATGCTTTCGATATTCGGACGCTTGGCTTCCTCGGCATAAAATTCGACGAAGCTTGCCGCATAGTCGATCTCGCCCCGCGCCTCGGACAGGGGCTTGCCCTGTTCGGCGGTCATCAGTTGCGCCAGATCCTCGCGATTGTCGCGGATCAGCTGGAACCAGCGGTTAAGCAGCGTCGAGCGGTCCTGCGGCAGCATCATTGCCCATGCCGGAAAGGCGGCATGGGCGGCATCGACCGCCTTGCACGCGCCCTTTGCGTCGATCTTTGCAACGCCGGCGATCACGTCCCCGGTTGCGGGGTCGGTGACGCCAAAGCGCGGATCGGCCGCAATCCAGCGCCCCCCGACATAGGCGTCTTCGCGCATCAGAGCAGGGTCGTTCAGCATGGTTCATCCTCGATCTCGACGCCGATCACGGCCACGCAGTCGCCGGGCTTCACAAGGCCGGGGAAATGCCGGGCCATCATCACGCCGTCGCGCCGGGCGCGGATGATGACGGCGGGCAGGCCGGTGCGGGCGACAGGAAAGATGCGGGCGACCGGCTGGTCGCGCCGGACCGGGTCGCCAAGGTCCACCAGGAACTCGATCAACCCGCCGTCCTCGGCAAAGGCGAAGCAATCGGCGTCGGGCATGTCCAGCCACTGGGTTGGTGTGGGCGCAGGATCGCCCCGCATCGCGCCGGCCGCGATCAGCAGGTTGCGCAGCCCACGCCGGGCGATGCCCGCGGTGCGGGCGCTGGCGGTGCCGCCGCCGCCCAGCTCGGTCGTGACGAAGACCTTGCCCATGTCCTCGGCCGCGGTGTCGTACATGCCGACCGCGTCGATTTCCAGCATCCGGACCGACCAGGGCGCGGCAAATGCGCGGACCAGATCGAAGCTTTGTTCCTGCTGGCGCTTGTCTGGCAGGATATGCGCGGCGCAATAGGGCAGGAAATCCAGCGTCTTGCCGCCCGAATGGAAATCCAGAACCACATCGGCCATCGGCAGCAGCACGCGCTGGAAGTAATCCGCGATCTTCTGCGTGACCGTTCCGTCGGGCCTGCCCGGAAAGCTGCGGTTCAGGTTGCCCCGATCGATGGGCGAGGTGCGAGTCCCCGCAAGGAAGGCCGGGTGGTTCATCGCCGGAATGATGATGATGCGTCCGGTGACATCCTCGGCCCGGATGGCCGAGGCCAGATCGAACAGCGCGATCGGCCCCTCGTATTCGTCGCCGTGGTTCGCCCCGGTCAGCAGGACCGTCGGCCCCGCGCCATTATTGACGACGCTAAGCGGGATCATCACCGAACCCCATGCTGCATCGTCTCGGGAATAGGGCAGGCGCAGGAAGCCGTGGTTCACACCCGGCGCCTCGAAATCCACCGTCGCCGATATGGGCGAGGGGGCAAGCTGGATCTGGGTCTGAAGCATGGCCTCAGTCCTTCACGAACAGCTTGCGGGGCACGTTCGCCAGGCATTCGACGCCGGTTTCGGTGATCAGGATCGACTCGGTGATCTCAAGCCCCATATCCTCCAGCCACAGGCCGGTCATGAAATGGAAGGTCATGCCGGGTTCCAGCACGGTCTTGTCGCCTGGTCGCAGCGACATGGTGCGCTCGCCCCAGTCCGGGGGATAGCTGACGCCGATGGGATAGCCGGTGCGGTTGTCCTTCTTGATGCCGTATTTTGCCAGCACGTCGAAGAAGCCCTTGGCGATATCCTCGCAGGTATTGCCGGGCTTCGCGGCGGCAAGCCCCGCCTCCATCCCTTCCAGCGTGGCCTTTTCGGCGTCCAGAAAGGCTTGCGTCGGCTTGCCCAGAAACACCGTGCGGGACAGCGGGCAATGATAGCGGTTGAAGCAACCCGCGATCTCGAAGAACGTGCCTTCGCCCGATTTCATGGGCTTGTCGTCCCAGGTCAGGTGCGGCGCCGAGGCGTCGCGCCCCGAGGGCAGCAGCGGCACGATCGCGGGATAATCGCCGCCGATCCCATCCACCCCGCGCGTGCCCGCGTCATAGATCTCGGCCACGAGATCGCATTTGCGCATCCCGACCTCGATCCGGTCCACGATACGGGCATGCATCGCCTCGACGATGCGGGCGGCGTTGCGCATATAGGCGATTTCCTGCGGCGACTTGACCGCCCGCTGCCAGTTCACCAGCGCCGTGCAATCGCTGAAGCGCGCGTCGGGCAGGTTCTTCGTCAAGCTGGCAAAGGCGGCGGCGGTGAACCAGTAATTGTCCATCTCGACGCCGATGCGCTTCGCAACCCAACCCTTATCACGCAGGATGCCCGACAGGTAATCCATCGGGTGCCTTTCGGGATTCTGCACGTAATGGTCTGGATAGCCGATGATATTTTCGTGGCGCAGATAGGCCGTCAGCTTCGCCCCGTTCGCGTCCTGCCCGCGTCCGAACCAGATCGGCTCGCCATCGGGCGGGACGACGACGCATTGGTGGACATAGAAGGACCAGCCGTCATAGCCGGTCAGCCAGTTCATGTTCGAGGGGTCGGTGACGATCAGCAGATCGACCCCTTTCGCGTCCATGGCCTTGCGCGTTTTTGCTAGGCGGGCTGCATATTCCTGCCGGGTGAATTTCAATGAGACGTCTGTCATGGTGATGCTCTCAAAGGGAAAACTGCGCGCCGGCCCCGGCGGCTTGCGCGCGGGACAGGGCAAGGGCTGCGATGGCGGTGTCCTGGATGCCGGTGCCGGTCAGGTCGGCCAGGGTGATCTGGTCGGGGCTGGTGCGACCGGCGGCGAGGCGGGCGATGATCTGCCCAAGCTCGTGAAAGTCGCGATGGACAAGCGCGGAATGATGCAACTCGCCCAGCCGTCGGGTCTGCGACAGCCGGTCGGCGACGTAATAGGCCGCATCGATCAGGTCGGGTGCGATCTCGTTCTTGTGCTCGGCATCCGATCCCATGGCGGTGACATGGGTTCCGGGCCGGACATCGGCAGCTGACAGGATTGGCTTGTCGGCGGGGGTCGTGGTGACGATCGCGTCGGCATCGCGTGTCGCCTCGGCGACAGTGCCCGCGGAAGAGACGGCGATGCCAAGCCGCGCACCCATCTCGGCCGCAAATGCATCTGCCCGCTTCGGATCGCGTGCCCAGACTGCGGCGCTTCTGATCGGGCGCACCAGCGTCAGCGCCTGCAACTGCATCCGCGCCTGCATGCCCGCACCCAGCACGGCGGCACGCTCTGCGTCCTCGCGCGCCAGATGGCGTGCGGCGACGGCACCGGCGGCTGCGGTGCGGATGTCGGTCAGATAGCCATTGTCCAGAAGCAGCGCCTCGACCAGCCCGGTGCGTGCCGAAAGGACGACCATCATCCCGTTGGTCGAAGGCAGGCCCAGCTTGGGATTGTCGAAGAAGCCGGGGCTGATCTTGATCGCGAAATGGTCAAGGCCGGGAATATAGGCGGTCTTCACATCCACCTCTCCGCGATGCTCGGGAATGTCGAGGCGCAGGATTGGCGGCATCGCGACGGGCTGGGTCGCCAGCGCGCGGAAGGCATCCTCGATGCAATCGACGGCGGCAAGGTCCAAGGGCACCAATCGGCGCAGGTCGGCTTCGGTCAGGATGGTGACGGGGTTTCTCATGCCGGCTCCACGCGATTTGCGCCCGCCATGATGCGGGCATGAAGGCCGGGGTCGATATTCGCCCCGGACAGCAGCGCGACAGTGGGACCCGACGGGCGAAACGCGCCCGACAGCAGGGCGGCGATGCCGACGGCGGCCGCGCCCTCGACAACATGGCCCAAGCGGCCCAGATGACGCAGGCCGTCCGCGATCCGGTCTTCGGGGACAAGGATCACTTCATCCAGCAGGTCGCGGCACAGTGCAAAGGTGACGCGGTTGCCAAGGCCGATGCCCCCGCCAAGCGAGTCGGCAAGGCTGGCCGTCTCGGCCAGTTCGACCGGGTGGCCGGCGGCTATGCTGGCCGCCATGACCGCGCCGCCTTCCATGCTGAGGCCGACGATACGCGCCTGCGGCGCCAGCGCCCTGACCGCCAGCGCGATCCCCGCCGCCAGGCCGCCACCAGACAGCGGCACCAGCACGGCATCAAGATCGGCGACTTGTTCGACGATTTCGATCCCCAGCGTGCCCTGGCCCGCGACGATTGCGGGATCGTCAAAGGGCGGGATCTGCGTCATGCCCTTGTCGCGGACCAGGCGCGCGACCTCGGCCATCGCCTCGTCCTGACTTTCACCGATGATGCGGACCTCGGCGCCAAGCTGGCGCACCGCCGCGACCTTGTTCGCGGGAACCAGCCGCGACAGGCAGACCGTCGCCGGAACGCCAAGCGCATGGGCGGCATGGGCCAGCGCGCGGCCGTGATTGCCCGTCGATGCCGTGACCACGCCCCGCGCCAATGCCTCGGGCGGCAGCGACAGCAGCGCGTTCGTCGCGCCCCGCAACTTGAACGATCCCGTGTCCTGCAGATGTTCGCATTTCAGCAGGACCGGGGTCCCAAGGCCCGCCGACAGCATTTCGTCCCGCAGCATCGGGGTCTGGCGGATCCGGCCCCGGATGCGCTGGCGGGCCGCGCGGATATCGTCGATCCCAAGGTTCATGCCAGCCTCATCAACTGGCCGGGACCGCCGATGCCCGCATGACCGCAGGCCCGAAGCGCCGCCCAAAGCGTTGCCGAATTGGCCGAGACCACTGGAACGCCAAGCGCATCCTCGATCCGGTCGATGATCCCGGCGGCACGGACCGCGGTGCAGGCGATGAACAGGGCCTGGCTGTCCGGGGCCAGTGCCGCCCGCGCGGCGTCGATGATCGTTTCATGCGACAGGCGGGCCATGGCGCGGTCATCCGTCAGGTTCAGGCAGGAGACGCCCTGCAACCCAAACCCGCCCATCTCGAAACATTGCGCCATGGGGGCGGTCGTCTGCGGGGTATAGGGGGTCAGCAGGCTGATACGGTCCGCGCCCAACGCGCGCAGGGCCGCAAATCCGGCCGAGATCGGGGTGATCGCCTGTGTTCCGGGCTTGCCCTGCCGGATCGCGTCGCACACCTGCGCGTCGCCGATCACGACCGAGGCCGAGGTGCAGCTATAGACGACCGCCTCCAGCGTCTCGTCCGGCAGGATCAGCGCGGCGGCGGCGGTCACGTCCCCCGCCATAGCGGCCAGGGTCTCGGGCGTGACCGGGTTCGCAAAGGGGATGCGCGTCGCATAAACCCCGATCCCCCGCGCCGGCAGGACCGAAAAGTCGACCTCGGTCGTATGGTCGGTGGCCAGCGTCACCAGTCCGATCCGGGCGCTAAGCGGGCGGTCGTCCAGCCGGATGGGTTGGGTCAGGATGTTCATTGGCGCGGGATCCTTCCAAAGCGGCGTTCCAGCCAGCGCAACGCGATGACCGAGATCACGCTGACGATCAGGAACATCACGCCCACCAGCGTCATCGGCTCGACATAGCGATAGGACGAATTCGCGACCGATTTCGCCTGGTTCATCAGCTCGACCACGGTGATGGCCGACAGCAGCGGCGTTTCCTTGAACATGGCGAGCAGATAGTTGGCCATCGCGGGGATCATCGGCGGCACCGCCTGCGGCAGCACGACATGGGTCCAGGTCTGGCGCGTGGTCAGGTTGGTTGCGCGCGCCGCCTCCCACTGGCCACGGGGCACGGCCTCGATCCCGCCGCGATAGACCTCGGCGGCATAGGTCGCGTAATGCAGCCCCATGCCGATGACCCCAGCCGTCAGCGCGGGCAGGCTGATCCCGATATCGGGCAGGACGTAGAAGATGAAGTAAAGCTGCACCAGCAGCGGCGTGCCGCGGATGAATTCGACGACGAAGCCGGTGATCCGCGCCAGCCAGCGGTTCGGCGACCGGCGCAGGATTGCAAAGACCAGCCCCAGTACCGCCGCGACGATCGCGCCAAGGAAGGTGGCCAGCAGCGTGATCCGAAAGCCCTGAAGCAGCGTGGGCAGGATCGAGCGCGCGAATTCCCAGTCCCATTCCATCTAGCGCACCCCGTCCAGCCCGCGCGTCACGCGGCGCTCCAGCCTGCGCATCCCGAATGAGATCGCAGACGACATCGCGAAATACAGCAGCAGGATCGTGGCAAAGGGCAGAAGCGTGCTGCCGGTCTGCGACCGCACCACCTGCGCCTGAAACGTCATGTCCGACAGAGAGATCAGCGACACGACCGAGGTGGCCTTCAACAATTCGATGGCGTTGTTGCCGAAGGTCGGCAGCATCAATGGCAGGGCCTGCGGCAGGATGACATGCCGCATCCGCTGGAATCGCGTCAGGTTGCAGGCGACGCAGGCCTCGGACTGGTCGCGGGGAACGGCCAGGATCGCGCCCCGCACCACTTCGGCCCCATAGGCGCCGACATTCAGCCCCAGCGCCATGACCCCGGCCTGCATCGGTGAAAGCTGGATGCCGGTCATCGGCAGCACGAAATAGATCCAGAACAGCTGGACGAAGATCGAGGTGCCGCGGAAGAACTCGATATAGATCGTGGCAATCCAGCGCAGAGCGGCCGAGCCCGATACCCGCGCCAGTCCCGCGGCAAAGGCCACGACCAGCGCCAGCGCCGATCCCATCACCGTCAGCTTGACCGTGATCCACGCCCCCTGAAGGATGAGTGCAAGATATCCTGCCCAGTCGCCCATGCGCTGATGCCTGCCTTCCTTGTCCGGTTGATCGGGGCGGAGCTTCGGTCCGCCCCCGCCTTCACTCGCCGCAAAGCTTCGCGCGCGAGGTCGAGATCGCGGCCGCCGCCGAGAAGCCGTAGGGCTCGACGATCTTGGCGAATTCGCCCGATTCCTTCATCTTCGCCAGTTCGACATCGAAGGCGTCCCGCAGCGCGGTGTCCTTTTTGTTGAAGGCCGCGCCGTCGCAATAGACGGGCGCGCCCTCGACCGGGGCAAAGACCTCAAGCTTGGCGTCGCCGGATTTGGCCAGCAGGTCGTTCAGCGACAGGACCGGCAGCGAATAGGCGTCGATGCGGCCGTCCTGCACCATCTTCAGTCCCGATTGCGGGTCGGGCACCACGATCAGGCGGTCGCGGGGAACGCCGGCATCCAGCGCCAGCTTTTCCTCGGTCCCGCCGCCGGGGGCACCCAGCTTGGCCGAGGCGTCGCTCGCGAAATCGGCATAGGACTTAAAGCCCTTGGGATTGCCCTTGGGCACCAGCAGCGCCTCGGCATCGCAAAGGATCGGTTCGGAATAGGCGACGGCCTGGCACCGTTCGGGCTTCATGAACAGCCCTGCGGTGATGGCGTCGACGCGGCCCGCCTGCAGGCTGGGGATCATCGCGCCATATTCGGCGATCGAGGCCTCAAGATCCTTGACGCCCAGCTTTTCAAAGACGGCGCGCGCGACATCCGGGGCCGCGCCCGAGACCTTGCCGTCCGACGCGACCGCCGTATAGGGCGGCTCGTTGCCGATGGCGATGCGCACGAAGCCCTGCTCTTTCAGGTCTTCCAGCTTGTCGGCCAGTGCGGGCAGTGGCGCTGTCAGAAGCAGCGCGGCAATCAGGCATTTCCTCATCATTCTCTCCTGTCGGTTGGCATCACACGCGCTGTCCGGCGGCGATGATCTTGCGCAGGAAGGACTTCGTGCGGTCCTCTTGCGGCGCGGTGAAGATCTGGGCGGGCGGGCCCTGTTCGACGATGCGGCCCTTGTCGAAGAACAGGACGCGGTCGGCGAAGTCATGGGCGAAGCCCATCTCATGGGTGACAAGCAGCATGGTCATGTCGGATTCGGCGGCCAGGCGCTTCATGACCTCCAGCACCTCCTCGACCAGTTCGGGGTCAAGCGCCGATGTCACCTCGTCGAACAGCATGATCTGGGGTTGCAGCGCCAACGCCCGCGCGATGGCGACCCGTTGCTTCTGCCCTCCCGACAGTTGCGAAGGCATGTAATCCGCCTTGTCGGACAGCCCGACCATCTCCAGCAGGTCGCGCGCGCGCTTTTCGGCGCTGGCGCGGCCTTCGCCCTTGGTCAGCATCGGGGCCAGCGTGATGTTCTGCAGGACGCTCTTGTGGGGGAACAGGTTGAAGTGCTGGAAGACCATGCCGATATGGCGGCGCATCTTGTGCAGATGCGCTTCGTCGGCTGGGACCTCTGCGCCGTTTCGCGCCATGTGGTAAAGCGGCTCGCCGCAAACTTCGATCCGCCCCCCCGAGATGCTTTCCAGTGTCATCAGAATGCGCAGGATGGTGGTCTTGCCCGAACCGGACGGTCCGATCAGGGCCAGCTTCTCGCCCTTTTTTACGTCGAAGTTCAGCCCGTCGATGACGGTCAGCTTGCCAAAGGACTTTCGCAAATCCTGGATGCGGATGATCGGCTGGTCCAAGGTCGGTTCCCCCGTCGTCATGAAGGGAACTTTGCAACGCTATTAAATCAGGTCAATGATTAAATAATATCATGACAATTTTACGCCAATGGTTGCCTGTCAAACAAGCGGCAGAAGCGGTTCGGCGTTGCTGCCCAGGGTTTCCGCGACCAGCGTCAGGCCGCGCCGCAATTCCTCGGTCCCGGTTGAGCCAAGCGCGATCCGCACGGCCTCGCGCCGGTCCCGCTCGCCCAGACGAAAGGCGCGGCCCGAGGCGATGGCGACTCCGCGCTGGCGGGCCTGGGCGACGAATTCCTCTTCGTCGCGGCCGGGGGGCAGTTCCAACCAGACATGCAGGCTTTGCGGATGTGCGCGGAAGGCCCCGGCACCCAACACTTCGCGCGCGATCCGGTGGCGGATCCCCAGGGCCTCGCGCTGCCATTCGATCAGTTGGTCGACGGTGCCGTCCAGGATCCAGTGACTCAGCAGCTCGACCATGGCGGGGGTAGCCATCCAGTTCGTCACCAGGTGGCGGTTCGCGGTCCCAGCGGCCAGGCGCGGCGGCGACACCAGCCAGGCGATCCGCAAGCCGGGCAGGGTGGTCTTGGTAAAGCCGTTGATATGCAGGGTGCGTTCCGGTGCCAGCGCGGCCATAGGCGGCGGCCTGTCGACGATCATCTGGTTCAGCATGTCGTTCTCGACGATCAGCAGGTCGTGGCGACGCGCGATCTCGGCCAAGGCGGCGCGGCGGTTTTCGCCGGTCATGATCGCCATCGGGTTGATCGCGGCGGGCTGCATATAGACCGCACGCAGGTTGCCCTTACGCGCCAGCGCATCCAGTGCCTCGGGCAGGATTCCGTCATCGTCGATGGGCAGCGCTTCCAGATGCAGGCCCAGATATTTGCACAGCGGCATCAGCAGGTGATGGGTCAGCGCCGCCGCCGCCAGCGTCCCGCCGGGGGGAACCGCGCTCATCACCGCGGTGGTGATGGCCGAGGTCGCACCGTCCGCGATTGTGATGCAGTCCGGCGCGGTGTCGATCCCCCCGCGCCGCAGCCAATCCGCGGCGATCTGGCGGTGCCGCGGCAGGACCGAGTTCGGGCGAAAGGACAGTGCGGCTGCCCCCGTCAGGTTGTCCGCGATCCAGTGCAGCCCTTCGCGGAAACGCTCGACATGCATGCGGTCGGTGACGGGTTTCAGGATCGACAGGTCAATCAGCTCTCCCGGCCGCTCTGCCAGATAGGGGGGGCTGTTTTCCGCCCCCGCCGGCAGCACGAAAGACCCGCGTCCCACCTCTCCCACGATCAGGCCGCGGCGGATAAGCTCATCATAGGCGCGCGAGACGGTCTGCACCGACAGGCCCAGGTCGTCGGCCAGCTTGCGCTGCGGCGGCAGCCGGGTTCCGGCGGGCAGATGGCCTTCGCCGATCGCGCGGGCATATTGGTCCGCAAGCGAAAGATAGGCGGGGCGGCGCAGCATTGCGGGATCGGGATGCCATATTGTCATGGAACGAAATTAGATAAATCGTGACAATTGGCAAGGGCATCCAGGTCAATATGGCTACGCGTCGGGATGTGAATAGCCCAGCACCCGACCCGAGGCATCGACATCGCAAAGATGCCGCCGGCTGCCATCGATTGCCTCGACCTTGGCGATGCCGCCGGTTTCTGACAGCCAATGCGACGTGACCTCGATCTGCGGGCGTCCGACATGCGCGGCGATGGTCGCGGTGCAGGCCGCCTCCTGCCGGACGTGAAGATCGCCGCCGTCCGGTGCCTTTTCGGCCGCCGCGCAGGCCGCCAGCAGGACCGGGCAAAGGATCAGCAGGCGCAGCATGGCAAACCCCTTGGAGAACGCGAGGACGGGACGAGGATAGCATGGGCCGGGGATTGGCGCATCCTGTTCCGCGGTCGCGCCGGAACCACCTGGCGCGCGCCGCGGGGATTGCAGTCCGGTCGGGTTTTCCGGCCTGCGGGCAGACCGGCGAAGGCGTGGACTGTACGACCGTGTGGCCACCGTCCGCCATGGATCTATGGACCCCATCCCCCGGCATGGCCGGACATGTGCCCAAGGTGAATATGCGAGCTGGCCCGGGGGCGGCATTCTTTTGCCGCAAACCATTCAGCATCGAAAGGTAACAAGGACATGGGCCGCTTCAGCACCAAAGATGGCACCTCGATCTATTACAAGGATTGGGGCGCCGGGCCGGTCGTCACATTCTCGCATGGCTGGCCGTTGAATGCCGATGCCTGGGACAGCCAGATGCTGTTTATGGCGCAGAACGGCTTTCGGGTCATCGCCCATGATCGCCGCGGACATGGCCGCTCCAGCCAGCCGTCGACGGGCAACGACATGAATGGCTATGCCGACGATCTTGCCCAGTTGATCGAGACGCTGGACCTGCGCGACATCACCATGATCGGGCATTCCACCGGCGGTGGAGAGGTCGTGCGCTATTTGGGGCGGCATGGTGCCGAAAGGGTGGCACGCGCGGTTCTGATCGGGGCCGTGCCGCCGATCATGGTGAAGACACCTGCCAATCCCGAGGGGCTGGCGCCGGACGTGTTCGACGGGCTGCGCAGCAGCCTGCTGACCGACCGATCGCAGTTCTATCGCGACTTCGCCCAACCCTTCTATGGCGCGAACCGGCCCGGCAGCGACATTTCCCAGGCGGTGCTGGATCAGTTCTGGCTTTCGAGCATGCAGGCGGGCCTGTTGAACGCCCATGACTGCATCAAGGCATTCTCGGAAACCGATTTTACCGAGGATCTGGCAAAGATCGAACTGCCGGTCCTGCTGATCCATGGCGAGGATGACCAGATCGTGCCCGTGGACGATTCGGCACGCAAGGCGGTGCGTCTGCTGCGCGATGGCCGTGCGATCTTTTACCCGGACGCGCCCCACGGCCTGACGTCGACCCATCGCGATCAGGTCAATGCGGATCTTCTTGCGTTCCTGAGAACCTAGTCCGAGCGCCGGATCGGGGAACAGCCGCCCGCCGATGATGCGGGCGGTCAACCTTGCATGCCCGGCCCCGGCGAAGGTCGGGACTTCCCCAACTGGTCGGGCGGGACTAACATGTCCCACGGAATCAGGTCGTTTTATCCTTGGGTTAGCGGCCAAGTCGGCAAGAAGCGCCTGCACTGGGAGGTGCCGCGAATGAAGGCGACCAATTCAGAAGATCCGCAGCGCCCTTTCGTGACCCTGGTCGATGATGATGTGAATGTCCGCGAAGCGATGGGGGCATTGCTGGAATCGGTCGGGATCGAGTCTTTCGCCTTCGCCTCGGCTCGCGACATGCTGAACGCGACCCTTCCCGATCGTCCGGGCTGCTTCCTGCTTGATGTCCGCATGCCGGGGCTGAGCGGGCTGGACCTGCAGCAGCACCTTGCCAGCAAGGGGATGAACATGCCGGTCGTCTTCCTGACCGGACATGGCGATATCGCCATGAGCGTCGAGGCGATGAAGGCGGGCGCGCTGGATTTCCTGACGAAGCCGGTCCGCGACCAGACCTTGCTTGACGCGGTGCTGAAGGCCATCGCCATCGATGTCGACCGGCGCGAGGCCGCTGCCGAAACGCGCTTGCATTCGGGCCATTTCAGGACGCTGACATCGCGCGAACGCCAGGTGCTGAAGCTGGTGGTGGGCGGCGCCATGAACAAGCAGATCGCCTTTCAGCTGGGAATAAGCGAGGTCACGGTCAAGCTTCACCGCAGCAGCATGATGCGGAAGATGCAGGCAAGCTCGGTCCCGCAGCTTCTTAACGCATGGCAGGCGATCCCCGACAGCCTTCGCGCAGCCGACAACTGAGGTTGCTCGCGCAGATCTAGCGGCGCAGCATGTCGTGAAGCGTGCGCAGGAATATCCCCGTATTCGCGCTGGCTTGTCCCGGTGCTGACGCCACGTTGGCCGCGTTGGCTGTGCTGCGCTGGCGGTCCAGGATTTCGGTGCGGAATGCCGGGTGATCGCGCAGCATCGCCTGACAGGCGTGATGGTCAAGTTCATAGACCTCAAGCGCAGTCAGCGCCCTGACTGTCGACGGATCATCGGCCGCAAGTTCGCCGATGATGTCCCCCGCTGACAGCCTCCGGATTTCCGTTTCGGCCAGCGACCTGACGGCCGCCCCCGAACGGATGATCATGAGGCCCGGAACGCCGCCCGTGGGCAAAAGTTCGTCGCGCGGGAAATGTCGCAGGCGGGCGTCCTGGGCCATCGCCGTGATCTGGTCATCCGACAGGCAATCGGCTGCCGGGTTGGAGCGCAGAAGCTCTTGCGCCGATTGGGGCTTGGCTGCGGGGATTGCGGCCTCACTCCACAGGATCGTCGCCGATTTCGGCGGTGCCAACGCGATACCGCTGGCCCTGCATTGGCGATAGACCAGATCGGCAACCTCGTTCCTGGCGCCAATGCGTTCGGCTGGGTGGCTGACATAGAAAAGCAGGTCGATATCCATCGCCAGCGCGTCCAGCCCCTTGAGGGAAACCAGCGGCGCATGGCCATGATGCGAGTGGTTCGAGGCCAGCATGGCCTGTCGGATGGTCTCAAGCACGACTTGGGGGCTGTGGGTCGGGGTGACGCGCAGTTGCAGGGCGACCTGATGTGCTTCGTCGGGGCGGCTGACATTGGTCAGCCCGATCTTGGCCAGAAAGCTGTTTGGCAGGACCACGATATTGTTCGTCGCCGTCAGCAGGTGGGTCGAGCGCCATGTGTTTTCCACGACGCGGCCCTCGGTGCCGTCCGCAAGCAGGATCCAGTCTCCGATCCCATATGGACGGCCCAGGGTCAGGGCCAGTCCCGAAAAGACGTCGTTCAACGTGCTTTGCAGCGCAAGGCCCAGGATGATGGCGATGATCCCCGATGTTGCCACCAGTGTCCCGATCGCAATGCCGAACACATAGGCGAGGGCGGAAAGCGTGACGCCAAGATAGATGGTCGCAACGATCAGATCCTGCAGCAGCCTTGCCTCGCGCGGGCGACCGTCAAGAACGACATAGATGCGCACGAAGCCGATTGTCGCCCAGGCCAGATGGACCCACCAAAGCAGCTTGGCCGCCACCAGCAAGGTGCCGTTGCCATTGGAAAGGGGCTCGTAACGTGTCGGCGCGATACCCTGAGCGACCAGAATCGCGGTCATGGCGGCAAAGAACGCGATTTGTGTTATCAGCCGGGCATTGGGGCGATTGCGGCCCTGCAGGTGCCAGATGACGATGCCGGCAATACCCAACAGCACGATCTGCATGAGCGGGGAAATGGGAAGTTCGGGCATGATCCGGGATCTCCGAAGGCAGTGAGCGCGGATCGCGACGGGCGCGTCCGCGGTTCGTCCTTGCACGGGCTGTTCGTGTAACCGGGGAGGGCTGATGCCCCCCCGGTCGGTGGGTCACGCCCTGGCGAGCTGCGGGGCAAGCCAGTCTTCGAAATCGATCCGCCCGATCCGCGCCTTGCCTGCAGGGACCAACGAGGCGTCGTTCAGCTCGACCCCGAAATAACGAGCCTGGGGATCCGCCACCACCTGGTGCGGATCGTTGGTCAGTTTAAGGAAATGGGCGACGATCTCGTTCAGGCGCAGCTTTTCCGGGCCGGCAATCTCGATCGTGCCATTCACGGGTTGCGCCAATGCGGTTTCGGCCATGACATCTGCGACATCGTCCGAGGCGATGGGCTGAATGAAGGCCGGCGACAGGCGGATGCTGTCTCCGACCGCAGCGGATTTCGCGATCGCGCCCATGAACTCGAAGAACTGCGTCGAATGAACGATGGTGAAGGGGATGCCAGATGCCTGGATAAGCTGTTCCTGCGCCAGCTTCGCACGGAAATAGCCGCTGTCCTGCAGACGTTCGGTTCCGACGACCGACAGGGCGATGTGATGACCGACCCCCGCTTCGATCCCGGCCTTCAGAAGGTTGTGGCCGGCGGTGCGGAAGAATTCCATGGCGGCGTCGTCCTCGAACGAGGGCGAGTTGGCCAGATCGATCACGACGCTTGCGCCGGAAAGCGCCTCGGCCAGACCCTGTCCGGTGATCGTGTCGACCCCGGAATTCGGCGAGGCGGCGATCACCTCGTGGCCCTTGTCGCGCAGCCTGCTGACGGTTTTCGAACCGATCAGGCCGGTTCCTCCGATGACGACGATCTTCATTGCAATCTCCTTTGGGTGCGGAACGGGAACGGGGGGAAGCGGTGTCTATTGCGCCAAGGCGGCATCGGCGATCAGGTCGGCGACTTCGTCGGGATGGGACACCATGACGGCGTGCGATGCGCCGTCGATCACCACAGTTTTCACGGCCTTGGCGCGATCGGCCATGAAATGAAGGACATCCGGCGGGATATTGAGGTCGCGCGATCCATAGATGACGTAGGTCGGAAGCACCTTCCAGGAAGCGGTGCCCGAAGGCTCTGCCAGCGCGGCCTGCGCCACCGGGCGCTGGGTAAAGGCCATCAGGTCCGCCTGCTCGTCCGGGACGTCGGCGGCGAACTGGGCGTGGAACTTGGCCGGATCGATGTAAAGGTCGGTCTCGCCCTGCGGCAGGTTGGCGGGAACAAGCGCGGCGGCCAGCGTGCTGCCCGGAAACTTCGATGAAAGTGTCAGGCTGGATTCGCCCGGTTCGGGCAGAAAGCCCGCGACATAAACCAGTGCCTTGACATTGGGATGGCCATTCGCCGCCTCGGTGATGACAGGACCGCCATACGAATGGCCGACCAGAACCACCGGGCCATCGATCGCCGAAATCGCGGCCCCGACCGATGCCGCATCGGACACGACACCACGAAGCGGGTTCGCAGCGGCAATCGCGCGATAACCCTTGGCGGCTAGGCGGGTGATGACTGCGTTCCAGCTTGCGGACTCTGCGAAGGCGCCGTGCACCAGCACGATCGTCGGCTTTACGCTGTCAGCGGGTTGCGCCATGGCGCCCAGGGGTTGGGCAAGGATCGCGCCTAGCGCAAGGAGTTGCGGGATAGGGTGCATGTGTGCCTCCGGTCGGCCCGTCCTGGGCGATTGGCCAGAGCATGCGCCCGGCAGCCGGCGGCTAGCTATCCTACTGGGGTGTCTGTCACCCTATGCCTGAGTATGAGGCGTGATGCGCAGATCGGTCGGGGCGGCTGGCCGGAAAGCGGAACGAACGCGGGCCGGGTGACACGGCACCCGGCCCGAAGATCATGGACGGGTATTGTCTCGGTCAGGCCAGCCCCTCGGCCCGCAGCGCCGTTCTTACGGCGGGCCGGTCCCGCATGGCATCGCGCAGCGCGGCAAGACGGGGTGGAACCTCGACCCCGAAACGCTCGGCCCAAAGCAGCATGACGAAAAGATAGAAATCGGCCACCGTGGGATCATCCCCGAACAGATAGACCGAGGTCGCACCGTCTTCGATCAGCCGGAAATGCGCCGCGATGCCGGGTCGTGCGTCGTTCCGGTCGGCCTCGGACGCGGCATGCCACATGGGCTTGAAGCTTCGGTGCAGCTCGGTCGAGATGAAAGCCAGCGCCTCAAGCAGTCGCGTGCGGGCAAATGCTCCGGCGCCGCCCAGCTTGGGATACTGCGCCGCCAGCCAATCGAGGATCGCGATGTTTTCGGTCAGTGTCTCGCCGTTGTCGAGGATCAGCACCGGCACATAGGCCTTTGGCGTGATCTGCGCGAAGTCGCGGCCAGCGAGCGTGCGCTTGGTTTGCAGATCGACCTGCTCCAGATCGAAGACCGCGCCTGCTTCCCGCAGCGCGATGTGATCGGCAAGACTGCAGGCGAGGGGGCTGTAATACAGTTTCATGGGTGGCGTCCTTGTGGGTTCGGGCATGCCCTTTGGCATGCAAAGTCGCCTTGCCCTTTGTGGCGCGGCTCAGCGTGATCCTGACCCATCCCCGAAGTCCGCGGCATCATCCCTGACGACAGGGTGACCCATGCCCGAAGCTGGGGTTCCCGCGCCTTGCGATGGCAGCGGGCTGACCCCGGGGGCGGTCGCGCCCATGACTGCGCAGAGGTGGCACCAGCCTTTCCCGCCCGCGGTCCCGCTGGCGTCTCCGATGGATCAGGTCAGGCCGCACTTAGGCATGGTGGATGGCACCGACCCCGGACCGCCATGCTTGAAGCCGATCCTGATTGACGGATTGTTCAACCAAACCAAAGGAACGGCCATGACCCCGCGCGTAAACTATGCCCAGCAATCTCCTGAACTGTTGAAGAAATTCTCGGAGTTTCTTGCAGCAACCCGCGAAAGCTCGATCGAAGAGTCCATTCGCGATCTGGTCGCGATCCGTGCAGCGCAGCTGAATGGATGCACCTTCTGTCTGGACATGCATGTCAAGCAGGCCAAAATCCACGGCGAGCGCGAATTGCGCCTGTATCACCTGGCCTCGTGGCGGGATTCGACGTTGTTTGCCCCGCGAGAGCGCGCCGCGCTGGCCTGGACCGAGATCCTGACCAGGCTGCCCGAGCAGGGTGTTCCCGACGAGATCTATGACCGCGTGCGCACGCAGTTGTCGGAAAAGGAAATCTCGGATCTCAGCTTCATCGTGATGGTCGTCAATTCGTGGAACAGACTGAATATCGGCCTGAAACCCGAACCCGGTTCGGTCGACGGAAAATTCGGTCTGGACAAGGCCGGGCTGAACTGAACGCATCCCGCATCGCTGGAACCGGCGGACTTCGTCGGTTCCCTTGCCTGCCAGCCGCGCGGGCTGTCGCGCGGATGATAGGACGCCCAGCGTCCGCGTCACCTATCCCTTGGAACAGATGACTTTGCCGGTGCCCTCCAGATACGATCCCAGACCAGATGACTGGAACCACCATGCCTTCCTGCCCGGATGGAGCAAAACATGAAGCATCTTCTGCGGCACCGTCCTCCGCTGTGGCATCTTGGGATATTCATCGCCGCCTATGTGATGGCCAGCGGGTTTGCCCATCTGCTGGCGATCGTCCCCGGCACGGGCATTTCCATCTGGCCCTCCAGCGGGTTGTTCATGGCGGTGCTGATCTTTGCCCCCCGTACGGGCTGGTCCTGGTGGTGGTTGGGCGGGTTGCTGGCGGAGTTGCTTGGAAATGCCCTTTGGTTTCACAATCCGCTTGCCATCGCGGCCCTGATCTATGCCGGGAACGCGCTTGAGGCGACGGTAGGGGCGTGGCTTGTCATCCGGTTCTGTGGGCGGCCGGTTCATCTTGAGACACTGAAAGAGGTGCTGGCCCTGGTCCTGCTGGGGGCTGGGCTGGCCCCGGTCATCAGTGCCACGGTGGGCAGCGCGACGCTTGCATGGTTCGGGTTGCAACCCTTTGCGACCGCCTGGCCCCTTTGGTGGATCGGAGATGCGACCGGCGTTCTGATTGTCGCGCCGCTGGCGCTGGTCGTGTTTCACAACTGGCGCGGCAACGCGCGGTTTTCAGCCGCGAGATGGGCCGAGGCCGGCGTGCTTGCCCTGATCTTCTTCAGCATAGCCGCCCTGTCTCTCAGCGGGTATCTGCCCTTTGCCTATATCATCATGCCGCCGCTTCTGTGGGCGGCCGTGCGGTTCGAATTCAAGGGAGCCGCCGTCACGCTGGCCGTGCTTGCGCTGATAACGGGCGTCTTCACCCTGTCCGGGACCAGCGAGTTTGCGGGGGATCCCGAATCCCAGCGTCACCGGCAGATCATGCTGCAACTGTTTCTGGTGATTTCGGCATTCTCTGCCCTGATCGTCGCCGCGCTATCGCGCCAGCATCAGTTCGCGGAACTCACGTTGCGCAGAAGTGAGCATTCCCTGCGCGAGCTGATCGAAACCGTTCCCGCTCTGCTGTGGCGTCTGGCGCCCGATGGCGAGCCGACCTTCTTCAACAAGCGCATGGCAGAGTTTCTGGGTTTCGACATTGCCGAGATCCGGGGAAAGGATGCCCGCAGCCCCAGCGCCATCGAGCAGGCGGTGCATCCCGAAGATGCCGCCGAGTTGTCCGAGACCCTGCGGACCTGCCTTGTCTCGGGCGTCAGCTTCGCCATGCGATACCGGCTGCGCCGCGCTGACGGGCATTACCGATGGATGTCGAGCCGGGCCGAGCCCTTGCGCGACGAGGATGGGCAGATCGTCCAGTGGTACGGGCTGTGCCACGACATCGACGACCAAGTCTCGGCCGAAGAGGCGCTGGGGCGCCGCGAGCGAGAATTCTCGCAGATCGTGAACATGGTGCCGGTCCATATCCGGCGACTGACGGCAGCGGGCGAGCCGGCCTTCTTCAACCAGCGGCTTCTGGACTTCTTCGGTCTTGGGACCGTGTCCGAATTGGACAAGCCGGGGATGAGCCGGTTGGCTGCGGCCATCGGGACGCTGACGCATCCCGAAGACGCCGCGACCCTGCTGGAGACGGTTCGCCATTCCGTGGCGTGCGGGGAACCCTATTCGATGAAATACCGGATGCTGCGCGCCGACGGGACATGGCGCTGGGTCGATGGCCGTGCCGAGCCCTTGCGTGACCAAGCCGGCAATATCGAGCACTGGTACGCGATCTCTATCGATATCGACGACGAGACGCGGGCGCTGGAGGCCTTGCGCGAACGCGAGCGGGAATTGTCCCAACTGGTCGACATGGTTCCAAGCCTGCTGTGGCGTCTTAGCCCGACGGGTGAGCCGGTCTTCTTCAGCCGGCGCATGGTCGAGTTCCTGGGGGTGGATATCGGTGACTACGACACTGCGGAAATCAACGGGTTGGCCGCGGCCATCGCCGCGATCGTTCACCCCGAGGATGCGGCAAGGTTGTCGGACGCGCTGAACCACGCGTTGGCGACCGGGGAAAGCTTCTCGATGAACTACCGGTTGCGCCGGGTCGATGGCGCCTATCGCTGGATGTCGGGAAGGGGCGAGCCGTTGCGGGACGAGGAGGGGCATATCGTCCAATGGTACGGCCTTTGCCATGACATCGACGATCAACTGCGTGTCGAGGAAGCGCTGCGTGAACGCGAACGCGCCCTGTGGCAGTTGGTGGAAACCTTGCCCGCGATGATTGACTGCGCCGCACCGGATGGCGAGCCGATCTATCGAAGCCAGCAATTGCGAGAATTCCTGGGCTATGAACTGGAAGAGCTGGACAGGGCCGGAACGCCCCGGCTGGCAGGCACGCTGGATGCCGGGGTGCATCCCGACGACGTGGCAGGGGTCAAGGACAACTTTGGCCGGTCATTGACGAATGGTGAGCCTTATGCCCTGCGTCACCGGCTGCGCCGCTTCGACGGGGAATATCGCTGGGTGGAAACGCGCGCCGCCCCGATGCGCGATGCCGGGGGCAATGTCGTGCAGTGGAATGTGATCTATCTTGATATCGATGCCGAGGTGAGGGCGCAGGAAAAGCTGCGCTCGGCCCAGGACAGTCTTGCGCGTTCGACCCAGGCGGCCAGCCTTGCAGAACTTTCCGCGTCGATCGCGCATGAGGTCAACCAGCCGCTGACCGCAGTCGTGACCTATTCAGGCGCACTTCAGCGCTGGCTTTCCTGTGACCCGCCCAATCTTGAGCGGGCGCAGAACACGGTCGACCGCATCATCCGCAGCGCCGATGCCGCGGCCGATGTGGTTGGCCGCATCCGCGCGCTGTTCCGGCAATCCATGGAAACAAGGGACTGCACCCCGCTATCCGGCATCATCGCCGAGGCGCGCGACCTGATGGCGGAAGAGGCGGTGCGCCGGCGCGTTCGCGTCGCCCTGAACGTGGACGAGCAGCTTCCCGTCGTCGCGCTGGACCGGGTGCAGATCCAGCAGGTTCTGGTCAATCTGATGCGCAATGGAATGGACGCCATGAACGCGGTCAGGGACGAGCGTGTGCTGGAGATCCGGGCCCGGGAACTGTTCGGGATGGTGCAGGTCGAAGTCAACGATCAGGGATCGGGAGTCGAGTTCCCGGACCGCGTCTTCGAGCCATTCTACACCACGAAAGAGCAGGGCATGGGCATGGGCCTGGCAATCTGTCGATCCATCGTCGAGTCGCATGGCGGGCGCCTGTGGGTCGAGGAAGGCAGGCCTAGAGGCTCGACCTTCATTTTCACGTTGCCCGTCAGGGCGAAGACGGCGGCATGACCGGGGGGATGCGGACCCCCTGTCGCCGCGCGACCGATCAAGGTCACGGTGCTCGCGATCGCGCCGTGCGGAAGGAGGCATGAAGTGAACACGCGCAGGCCGATCGTGGCAGTCGTCGATGACGATCCCCGGGTTCTGGAATCGCTTGGCGAGTTGCTTGAGGCGTCGGATTACGGGGTCCGCAGTTTCCTGTCCGCGGATTCGCTGTTGGCCGAGGGACTGACGGGCGTGGACGTGCTTATCACGGACATAGGGTTGCCCGGCACGGATGGTTTCGAACTGCGCGAAATCGTGCGGCATTTGCATCCCGACCTGCCGGTTTTCCTGATCACCGGCCGACACGAGATTGCGGATCAGGAACGCGCCAAAGGAATTGGCGGGCTTTTCCGCAAGCCGTTCGACGCGCTCGCCCTGCTGTCCGCGCTTGGAGACGTGCTGAAAGAATAACGGCCCGCACGTCCGGCTGAAATTCGTCGGTCAAAGGGCGCTGCCGAAGCCCGCGACGAGCGATGGCCGCCATGGTAACGTGTCGGCGTCCGAACCCCGAACAGTCGATCAACGGCGGCGCGTTGTAGCGGAGCTTCACCATGACATCCACCCAGGACGATCCTTTCACCACCGTCCCGTTGCACCCCGAGGAAATCAAATCCACCTTCGATCTGCGGGTAGGAAGACATGTCTCCTTGCACGGCAGCGCCCGCATAACCCCGGCGGGCGTGATCAGTGCCGGAATTGCCGTCGCAGCAATGACCTTTGCATTGGGCTACGTCATATCGTCGATACAGCGCCGCAGGAGCTAGCCTGCGTCTCACCGCGTGCGAGCATTTGCCGGGCGCGGTCGATTGCCATGTATTCGAGCTGCCCGCCGCCGATGGTTCCTTGGATGGCTTTGGGCGTCACGATCATGATGGCGCCGGTTTCG
>NZ_JAVRQI010000025.1:0-46799 GCF_031854425.1 Paracoccus broussonetiae
CGGCTCGAAAGCGGGCTTCCTGCAGGCCACCGTCGCATTCGGACTGGCCAGGGACGAGCTGAAAGACGAATTCAGCGACTATCTCGCAGACATCATGTCCATGCGGAAGGCCGCTGAATGAATCCGCCCGCATACATCCAGTTTCAACGAGACGCCTGATTCATTCAGGCCGCGCCATTTCTTCGGAGAAGATCCAATAATCCATTAAGATTGGGTAGATCCCCGAGAATATAGCTGCGGTCGTGGCCAGTTCCCGCAAGCCGCGCCCCCGACGTTCCCCATTAGACAGAGAAGCTGATGACCACGCTCATCGTCGATGCGCGCGTGCAGGATATTGCACGTCGCCTTCTGCCCGAAAGTGTAGAGATAGAAGTTCTGGACCAGACTGAACGCCGTTTTCCGGCCGACCAGCTGATCGAGGGCGACGTTCTGGGGGCGGTTTCTCTTGCCGGCCAGAAAAAGGCGCTGAAGGCCGCGTTATCGGATGGGCCGTTTTCGAAAGTCGCCGTCTTTGAACTGGACCCCGGGGAACCTCGGACGTTCTCGGAATCCGTCATCAGCCTTTTGCTGGGAGAATTGAACTCTGCCCGCCGGGAAATCGGAGAGGCGCGTCTGGCCGCAGCCCGGTTGCGCACGGAAAGCATGGGCACCACGGCGCGGCTGCGGGAAATCGAAACGCTGCTTTACACCCTGGGCAATCCGCAGCTGGTCAATGCCCTGTCCTGGCAACCGACCGGACAGATGCTGCACCTGAGCGCGGGACAATCCCTGTCGCAATTCCTGCCGGTCAACGCAGTTGGCCTGACCGCCGTCGATCTGTGGTTTCCGGGCGTCGTGATGCCGATGATCGACGCTTTTTCGGTCATGCTCGAGGATGCCTCGGGGGCCATCTATCCAATGCAGGCCGCGCAACCGGACATGGGACTGGAAACCGGCTGGTTGCGGTTCACCCTGCCGGAACCAGTCGAGGGCGTTGGGCGCAACTGCAAGCTGCACATAGAGATGACCGACGACAGCAGCCTGACCTTGGGGTTGAGCCAGCCCGTACCGGACCCGGACTTCCGTGCCACCGGGGCCGGTGGCCCATTGGCTGACGAGGCGCTGGCCCTGCGCGCGTGGCAGTCGCTGGGCGCGGTGCGTCTGCCCAGTTGCAGCCCGAAGATCTCGGGCAGCCAGGCGGTCAGCATCGCGGAATCCAAATTCGTGCCTGCCTCAAGCCTGCCCGCGCCCGAAATCTTTGCGCGCCCCCTGCAGGCAGCGGACCATGTCTCGACCGCCCATTGGGAAAACGAGAACGCGATTCTGGTCCATCCGTCGCGCAAGGGCCCGGTTTGCGCGATCCTGCGCGACATCGACCTTGCCGGGCTGTCCCATGTTTCTGCCCTTGTCACCGTAGGCCATGCCCGCGCGCCCAGCCTGAATTTCGCCATCGGTGTCGCGCCGCATGGCGCGGTGGATGAAGACGGCTATTGGCAGCGCCGCCTGGGGCCCTGGGTTTCCGGCCTGCCGGCACAGGGTTGGGCGCAGGCCCATTGCATTCCGGTGGAGCCGATCACGGGACGCGCCGATCTGCTGCTGGCGGTATCGCTGGCAGCGGACGTGCCCAATGACCTGAGTTGGGGCCTGTTCCGGGGCTTTCGCGTGTCGCGCGGGGCCTCCGAGGAAGAGGAGCGGGGATGAGCCGTCGCAAACCTGCCTTTACCCCGATCTCGGTCCCGGCGAACCAGCCGTCGCCGTGCAAGCCTCTTCATGGGGTCACCGTCATTGTCCCCGTCAAGGGACATCCGGTCCTGATCGACGACGCCATCGCCTCGGTCCAGCGCGAGATCGAAGCCGGTACCGTCCAGCGCCTGATCGTGGTGAACGACGGCTGTGAATATGCCGAGACGATGGACAGTCTGGCCGCCTGGCAGGCTTTGCTGGGCGCGAAAATGCGCGTGTTGAACTGCACGAATGCCGGTCTCAGCGCGGCGCGCAATCGTGGCATTGCCGCGGCCCTCAAGGCCGATCCTCAGCTTGACGCCGTGTTCCTGCTGGACGCCGACAACATGCTGGTCCGCGGTGCGGGAGCGGCGATGCAATCGCTGCTGGAGTCCCGCCCGAAGGCCGACTGGTTCTATCCCGATTTCGACTTTTTCGGCCAGAATGGCCACTATGTCACCGATCGCGATTATGACCTGCTGTTTCACGCCCAGATCAACCTGTGCGAGGCTGGCAGCCTGATCCGCCGCCGCGTTCTGGACGCCGGCATCCGCTTCGACGAAGGCATGAGACGCGGATATGAGGATTGGGATTTCTGGCTTTCCGCCGCGCAGGCCGGGTTCCGCGGTCATTCGGCGGCCCGACCTCTGCTGCTTTATCGCAAACGCCCGGTCAGCATGCTGAGCAACTCGCATGACGCCGACAGCGAGTTGCGCAGGCACCTGGAAACCAAGCACGCATGGCTGTTCAACACGCCGAAGCTGCTGGCGCTTGAGGCAGCTCGCTTTCCCCGCTTTGCGGTGATTGAGGGGCAGGCAGGCGTGACGCGCCTTCTGACCGACCCCGGCCAGCGCCGCGACATCTCTCTGGATGAGCTTGAGCGCCAGATCATGGCGCATTTCGCCGAGCCCTTCGCGAACCATGCTTCGGCCTATCTGGTCTTGCTGCGTGACGGGGTCTGGGCGCGGCTGGCCGAGAAACGGATGCTGCACAGCTTCCTGTGGAATGCCGAACGCCGCTGGTCGCGCGCTGGCAGCAGGCCGCAGTTCGACCTGTTCCACCTGGATGCCTCCGAAAGCGGGCATCACGTCCAGAACGACCTTGGCAACACCGACCGGATGGCGGATGGCGTTGTGATCGATCTGCAGGCGCTTCGTGACCTGATGACCGGCACGGGCGATCAGATGCTGCGTCGCATCGATCAGGCACCCTCGGAGTTTCAGGTCAAAAGCTGGGGCTTCGCGCTGGAGGGGATGACGCCCCTTGAACCCAAGACCGCCAGCGCCCCCGAACTGCTGCGGCTGCTTCTGTTGCGGCTTAGCCGCAGCCGCTTCCGCGCGGCACTTGGCCAGCGCTGGGAATGGCGTGAACAGGGAGGCGCCGTCGATCGCGCCACCGCGCCCCTGATCCCCCGCCGCATGACAGCAGGCGGCGTCGTCTTTCCGATGCTGAAGCAGCCGGGGCAGCGCGATATCGGTTTCGTGCTGCCGATCTTCGATTTTGGTGGGGTCGAGAAGGTCGTGGCCTCGATGGCGCGCGAGCTTCAGAAAAACGGCTGTCGCTGCCATCTTTTCGTGGTCAGCGACCGTCCGATCCATCCGGATGGATGGGCGCTTCAGGCCTTTGCGACGGTCAGCTGGATGCCCGACCCCAGCGCCATCGACTGGACCGGAACCGAGTTTCTGGGAACAGCCGAGCCGAGCTGGGGCAATGCCGAGGAAAAGGCCGATCTGATCGGGCTGCTTTCCGGCATGGACGTGGTCATCAACGCCCATTCCGGCGCGCTGCACAAGGTCGCGGACCTGCTGCGCCGCCGCGGCGTCACCATGATCGACCATGAACATCTGTTGGAACGCAGCCATTACGGTCGAAGCTACGGCCCTCCGAAATTGGCGCTGGCCTATGAATATGCCTATGACCTGATCCTGACCTGCTCGGATGCGTTGCGCCGCTGGATGCACAGCCACGGCATCCCGCGCGAAAAGCTGATGTCCGTGGTCAACGCGCCCGGCTATCCCCTGCCGCATGGCGCGCGCGACCAGATCGAGCGGCGCGGGGAGCGGTCCGCCGACAAGCCCCTGCGCGTCCTGTTCATGGGGCGTCTTGACCCGCAGAAGGGCGTTCACCGCCTGTCGACGATCTTCCACTCCCTTGCGCTGAGGGTGCCCGACATCCGCCTGACCATCGCGGGCGGCTCGGTCGTGGACGAGGGCGGGGCAGACTTCTCGTTCCCGCGCGGCACCCGGATGCTGGGACCGGTGCGCGGCGCCGAAGCCCTGACAAGGCTGCTGCTGGACACGGATATCATGGTCCTGCCCTCGCATTACGAGGGTCTGCCCCTGTCCATTCTTGAGGCACAGCGCTGCGGCGTCGTGGTCATCGCGACCGATGTCGGTGCGATGGATGAAGCGATCCAGCACGGCATTACCGGTTTCATCCTGCCCGAGGACGACTGCGAGGAATCTTTCACGCAGCAGATCCTGCGGCTTGATGCCGACCGACCGCTGCTCGCGCGGATCTCGGGCGATGCCGACCGCATGGCGCGGGACTGGTCGCTGGCCATCGCGCCGCTGCTGGTCTGGCTGAACCGCACCGAGGTCGGCCCGGCCGCCGACGCCACCGGCACTGAGGAATTTGATATGTACAGGAGCATTCTATGACGACCATCTTTGACGCCGCCATGCGCAACTTCCGCGCTGCTGCCGATATTCTAGAAGCGCTTCAGGCCACCCGCCTGGATTTGGTGAACGAAGCCCGCGCCGGGTTGACGGGTCGCCCGCGGCTGGGTCTGGCAGGCGGCTACAATAACGTCACCGCGTCCTTTGGCGCCTGCCTGCCGACCAATGCCCGCGCCGAGGTGCTGACGACCGGGGACAATGCCGGGATCGAGTTGCGCACCAGCGGAGCCGAATGGATGACGCTGGAAGGCACTCTGCCCAGCAATGTCCCGGCCGAGCGGGTCTATCTGGAAATGCAGGTCAGCTGTGATCAGCCGGTCGTGGTCGACATCTTCGTGCGCGAGATCCTGGACGATGGCTCGGTCAAGGATGCGGGCCATCGCGAATGCCAATTGACCATGGACAGCATCACCGTCTGCAACCTGAAAATGCCGGAAGCCTCGGAATACGCAGTCGACCGTCGCGTGATCGTGCACCTGCGCCAGCCGGCCTCGCGCATGATCTTCGACCGCCTCGCCATCACGCTGACCTGAGCCGGAAGATGCGCGCAGCACCGAAGACCCTCCTGCATACGAAGGATCGCGTCGCATGATGATGAACCTCGACTTCTGTTTCATGGACGGGGCGCAGACCATTGCCGTCACGGGCTGGACCACCAGCCCCGGCCCGGACCTGCGCCTGCATGTCGATGACGAGGTGCTGCGTCCCGTGCTGGTCACGCGCCATGTCCGCCGCGACCTGCGCAGTGCCGAACCGATGGGCGTCATCGCGCTTTTCGATCTTTCCGCGCTGCCCGGAGGCTTCGCCGCCGACCGCTGCACGATCCACCTTGCCGACCAGCAGGGTTTTTCCGAGATCCACGGCCAGCGTCTTGGCGAAGACGCGCGGCGGCTGGTCGAGATCGGCGTGGACGAGGTCTTTTTCGCCCTTCTGCGCGTCATCGCGGGCCGGCATCTTCGCATCGATGACCCACAGGTCGGACGCGAGATCGCCACCCGCCTGCGTTCATCGTCCTCGGTAGCGAGAGAGAGCGAGAACCACGTCCTTGCCGTCGACAGTTGCCGTGGCACCGCTTCCGGACAAGGCGCGGTCATTGGCTGGTTCATGCCCGCCGGGGCCTCGCCCGACCGGCTTTGTGCGCTGGCCGTCGAGAACGAGATGGTGGTCCCCGTCGATCTGATGCCGGGGGCAATGGCGCGACCCGACCTTGCGGGCTATGCCTCGCGCTATCGCTTCACGGGGCGCGACGGATATGGCGGCGGCTGGCGTTTCCCGCACCCGCCTTCCGGTCCGGTCCGCCTGCTGCTGATGGTTCCGGGCGAGCATTTCCTGCCCGGCGTCATCGTGGATGTCGAGCCGGCCGAGGCGGCGGACCTGGCCCAGCAAGTCACGACGATGTCCCTGGGCATCGACGACATGGAAGCCCGCAGCAACCTGCGTCGCGCGATGCTGCCCGTCGCCCTGCCCGATCCCACGCCACATGTCGGGGATCAGGCCATTGTATCGATGGGCGATGAGACACTGCTGGTGCTGGACCACGATTTGCCCGACCACGACCTGCGCGACGTCCTGCGCCGCATCGGGCCGCATGTGCCGGGCAAGTTGCGCCTGCACCTGCTGCGCCAGCGCATTAGCCCCGCGATGCAGAACGGGATCGAGGGCGCAGCGCGCGAGACTGCGAGGGATATTGTGCTCGACGCGGCCGCACTGACCCTGGGCCTGCCGGGAGCAATGCCCGCGCGCGTGGTCTTTGCCCGCAGCGCCGCGCTGTTCCAGTTCCCCGCAGCCCAGCTGTTCGCGCCGCAGCCCGCAGGACCGGTTGTCCTGCTGCTTGATCCCATCGGCACGGTGATGGACGCGCCCCCGGCGCAGGCCGACCGCTTTGCGCGCGACCTGCTTCCCTTCGCACTGTCGATGGAGGGCCCGGCCTTCTTCCTGATGCTGGCGCAGACCCCGCAATGCTTCCTGACGTTCGAGGCGCGCGTTCGTCTGCTGGTCGAGCAACTGGTCGCGCGCAACGGCGCGACCCTGCGCCGCGTCGACGCCTGTCGCTATTTCGAGGGCAAGGCCGGTCCACATTGCCAAAGCTTTGCCGATGGCCGCGATTGGCATGCCTATGATGCCGAAAGCCGCCGCCTGATTCCGGAGGCCGCCGCATGAGCCGCACCGTCATCGTCTCTCATTCTCATCCCAACCTGCGCTATGGCGGCGGCGAAGTCGCTGCCTATCGCCAGTTCCAGCACCTGTTGTCGCTGGGCCAGGACGTGCATTTCGTCGGCTCGACCATCGGCCCCGAAGACAGCGACCGCTTCTTCGGACCCAGCCAGCAGGTCATCAGCTTCGGCCCCCGCGACTTCTGCCTGCGCGGACGCGGCATGGATGGCTTTACCATGGAGCACGCCGATATCCGGGACGAGGACTGGATCTTCGAGTTCCTGCTGGCGCTTCACGGCGATGTCTATCACTTCCACCATTTCTGGAACATCGGCGCGGGCACCATCCGCCGGCTGCGCGCCGCGTTGCCTGACGCCAAATTCATCTGCACCCTCCACGAAATGACCGCGATCTGCGCCAATCACGGCCAGATGGTGAAGCGCTCGGGCGAGCTGTGCCACGCTTCCAGCGAGGTGTCCTGCGCCTCCTGCATCGCCCGCCCCCCGATCGATTTCGTGCTGCGCAAGGCCCGGATGCAGGAGATGCTGGAGCAGTTCGACCATCTTTTGTCGCCCAGCGAATTCCTGCGCCAGCGCTTCGAGGATTGGGGCGTCACCCCCGGCCGCATCTCGGTAATCGAGAATGGCCTCGACCACCTGGCCGAAATCCCATCAGAAACCGCGGCCGAGATGCAGGTCAAGTCGGGACGCTTCGCCTTTTTCGGGCAGGCAACTCCGACCAAGGGTCTTGACGTTCTGGTCCGGGCCGCGGCCCTGATCGAGGCACGCGACGAGACCTTCACGGTTCCCCTCAGCATCGAGATCCACGGTGTCGACCGGGACAGCTTCTCGCGCATGTGGCCGGATCTTGAGATCCCGGCCTCGGTCCATTTCCGCGGACGCTATCGTCCGCAGGACTGCATCGACATCATGCGCGGATATGGCTGGATCATCATCCCGTCGATCTGGTGGGAGAACTCGCCCGTCGTCATCCAGGAGGCCCGCGCCGCAGGCACACCCATGATCGCATCCGATATCGGCGGCATGGCGGAAAAGACCCAAGGCTGGGGCCTGCAATTCCGCACCGCCGACCCGGCCGCGCTGGCCAGCGCCATTCTGTCGGTCCACGGTGATGTCGATATGCTGACCGATTACAGATCCCGCATCACCGCACCGCTGGACCTGGCGGGATTTGCGGCCGAATGGGGAGAGGCCTGCGACATTGCCTTCGACCAGATGCAGGAGATCCCGAATATCGGAAAACGCATGAACGCTTGAGCCCTGACAAGAAGACGGCCCGCCAGCACTTGAAGCTTAAAGATTACTGAAACCTAAAGGAAAATCATGAAAATTGCTCTTCTCTGGGAAAGCAAGGATTGCGGACTCTATTCGAACTCGGATTTCAATACGCTCTATCGCAAGATCGGCCACAACAATGGCAACCTTGCATTCGTGCATGCCGTAAAGACTCAGATTGAAGGCGAGATTTCTTTTCATCCCTGGCACACGCGCCCCGAGGTCTTCAATCAGGCAGACTTCGTTGTGATCCCTTGCGCCAACCAGCTTGGCAAGCATACCGATCTGGGGGGACTGGCCGCAAACCTTGCACAAGTCGAAAAGCCGATCGTCGCCATCGGTTTGGGTGCGCAGGCCAAAGAGTTCGGCGCTGACGTCGAACTGACCGACGGCACCCGCGCCTGGCTTGACGCACTGATCGAGAATGGGCGCCGGCATGGCATTCAGAACATCTATACCCGTGGCCCCTACACGTCCGAACAGATTAAGAAGCTGACCGGTGCCGAAACCTTGGCCAATGGCTGCCCGTCGCATTTCATCAACCCGCGCCCCGATCTGGGCCAGCGGATCGAGAAGAACTGGAACTCCAGCGAGTTGCCCCAGCGCATTGCCGTCGCTGGTGGTCATGAAAGCTGGCGCAATACCCGCGAGATCGAACAGCAGCTGATTTCGCTGATGATGGACCCGCAATTTCCGGGCGTCTACATCGTCCAGTCCATGGGCAACATGATCAAGATCTCGCGCGGGCTTTTCGACGAGATCGAACCGGAAGTGCTGGATCGCATCCACCGTCACACCGTGCCCCATTACAGCCGCGAACAGTTCAAGGCCTGGGCGCTGAATTATGCCCGCTCCTATTACGATGTCGCGACGTGGATGGACGAACTGCGCCGCCACGACCTGCTGATCGGACCGCGCTTCCACGGTGCGCAACTGGCGATCCAGGCCGAGCGGATGGCCTGCACCGTCACCATCGACACCCGTACCGAAGAGATGTGCCGCGAAACGGGCGTGCCCTTCCTGCGCGCAGAGGAACTGACCCAACCGCTGACCCGTCAGCGCCTGAAGCAGCTTATCTCGTTCGATGGGGTCGCCTATGACAAGCACCGCTCGATGAAATGCGCGCGCTATGTCGACTTCCTGCAATCGGCGGGTCTCAAGCCTGCATCCTACCTGCTGGATATCGCCGCGCAGGCGAAATCGGCCGCTGACCAGGCGGCCGCCTGAACCGAATGGCCCAGGTGGTCCGTCCACCTGGGTCCTGCGCCATTGTCGGAACCGGATGAATAACTTTCGCCACCTTCACGCCCCTGTCGACGGCTATGTCTTCGTCGTCACCTATGGCCGGTCGGGATCGACGCTGACGCAAAACCTGCTGAATGCGATCCCGGGCTTTGTCATTCGGGGCGAGAACGGCAACCTGACCCAATTTCTCGGGCGCGCGATCGACATCGTTGCGAATGACGACATGTATCGCTGGCGGCGCGAGGATCTGGCGAAGCCACGAGAGGAACGGCGGCCATACCTGCGCCCGATCCTTGGCAAGCCGTTCGATCCGTGGGCCGGGGCAGAACGCGTCGACCCGGACGCCTTTGCCCTTGGTCTCATGGATCTTTTCGTGAAACAGGTGCTGCGCCCGCCCAAGCACTGCCGGGTCGCGGGCTTCAAAGAAATCCGCTTTCACGAAGATCCGGATTTCTTTTCGACCCATATGGACATCCTGCGGACACTTTTCCCCAAGGCGCGCATCCTGTTCCAGCGCCGGAACCTGGAAGACGTGGCGCGGTCGGGCTGGTGGCGGGACCATCCGCGCGAACACGTCCTGTCAACCCTGGGCTTGGCCAACCGGATGTTCGAGGCCTATGCCAATGATCATCCGGACAGCTGCCATATCATCGATTACGAAGGGCTGGTTTCGGACATCGGCCATGTCCGCGCGCTTCACGCCTTTCTGGGCGAACCAATGGACGAGCCGGCGGTGCGCGCGATCCTGGCACGCAGCCTCAACCACTGATCAGCCCGGACCCACGATCCGCGCCCCAGGCGCTTTTCAGGCAAAGGGACGATCAAGGCTTGGAGAGGGTTCGGTGAACCAGGCGGCGCCGGTTTCGGTAATGTGGAAGTGGTCCTCCAGCCGGATGCCGAAGCGGCCGGGGACGACGATCATCGGCTCGTTCGACATGCACATGCCCGGCGCCAGCGGCATCGCGTTTCCGCGCACAAGATAGGGAGCTTCGTGGATGGTCATGCCGACGCCATGCCCGGTCCGATGGGGCAGGCCGGGCAGTCGATAATCGGGTCCCATTCCATGGGCCTGCAGCACGGCCCGCGCAGCATCGTCAAGGGCACTGCAAGGCGCGCCGGGACGTGCGGCCTGAAAGACGGCCAGCTGTGCCTCGCGCTCGATATCCCAGACCTGGCGCTGCAGCGGATCAGGCGCGCCGAAGACATAGCTGCGCGTCAGGTCAGAGTTATAACCTTCCAGAAGGCAGCCCGTATCGACCAGGACGACATCGCCTTCGGCCAGGACATCGTCCTGCGGCAACCCATGCGGAAAGGCGGTCGAGGCACCAAACTGCACGATGCAGAAGGTGGTCCCGTCACTCCCGATGGCGCGATGCGCGGACTCGACAAAACGCCGCACTTCGCTGGCACGAATTCCGGGCCGCAAGATGCGCGAGGCGCGCTCCTGCACCTCCAGCGTCATGGACATCGCCTCTCGGATGATGGCCAGCTCGGCAGGAGATTTCAGCATCCGGCAACCGTCGATGACCGTCGCGGCAGACGAGATCCTGACGCCCGGCGCCGCCTGCTGGATGGCATCGGCCATGCCAAAGGGCAGTGCGGGATCCACCGCCACCGTCCTTACCCCGGCTTCCGCAAGCAAGCCCGCAATAAGCGCATAGGGGCTGTCCTCTTCCTGCCAGAAGCGCGCCTCGGCCGGGACGGCAATCTCGGCGGATAGCGAGCCTTCCTCGAAAGCGGGGCATATGATGACAGGTGGACGATCCCTAATCAGCACCATCGCCACGATCCGTTCGATCATCGACCAGCGTATCCCGGTGAAATAGGCAAGGCTTGCCCCTGCACCGACGATCAGCGCATCCGCACCCTGCCCGGCCATCAGCTGTCGCGCCCGTTCGATCCGATCCAGACGCTCAGCCCGGCCAATCGGAAGGGCCTGCCGGGACCGCGCAGTGATCGCGGCAAGCTGGGTCGTGGCGTCCGAGGTTCCGATCATCGCTGGGATCCTTGTCATCATGGGGGAATCGCAGGCCGCGCGATCCTTTTCGCAGCCATATTTCATGACGGTGCAAGCAAGTCAGCAGGTTATCGGCCGCTATGGCCGCGATGACTTGGATTACGGACCATGCCGATTATTCCCATCACGAATTCAAATTGCCTTTGGGGAATATATCTGCCCGTGCTACCTTCCTCATGACCTGCGAAAGGAACGGCGATGTATCTTGCCGCACAGCGCGAGAACACGATCTTTGCCCGACTTGGGGGCGAGGATGGCGTGCGTGCTCTGGTCAGGGAATTCTACGACATCGTCGAACAGGACGAAGACGCCAGACCGCTGCATTTGCTGCACCTTCGCGGCGCTGGCGTCGCGCATTCCAGGGATGAGCAGTTCAACTATCTTTGCGGCTTTTTTGGCGGGCCGCAGCATTATGTCATGAAGCATCGGCATTCGCGCCTGAAAGAGATACATGCCCATGTCCCCATCGGACCCGAGATGCGGGATCTTTGGCTGAAATGCATGGAGGCCGCGATTGCCCGCCGCGCGATCGCGCCCGACCTGGCCACCCTGGTCATGGGATATTTCGCAAGGGCTGCCGAGACCGCCCGCAACATGGACTAAGCCCCAGCAACAGGAGACGCGCATGGCAATCCGGAAATTCGGCCCCTATACCGCCCCATCGGTCCAGCCGATCACAGAAGATCTGGATTGGTGGCATCCGGTCGAGGGCGCGCCGACCATGAAGACCTGGATTGAACACCAGACCGAGGACGGTAAGTTCCTGACCGGCTATTGGGAGGCCACCCCCGGCAGCTATCGCGTCAAATACGACGTCGACGAATTCATCCAGCTGTTCGAGGGCAAGGCCACCCTGACCGATCGCGACCAGGAACCGCGCACCTTCGTCGCGGGCGACGTTTTTTTCATCGAGGCCGGTTTCGACGGAATCTGGAAAACCGAGGAGACCGTCCGCAAGGCTTTCGCCATCCGCGTCAGATAGGGCAAGGGCAGGCAACGCCCGCCCTGCATCACTTGACGGGTAGGATCTCGACCGTGGCAGAACTGCCGACGATCAGGTGATCGGCCTTGTCGCCGTCCAGCTCGATATCGACCGGCACACGCTGCGCCAGTCGCACCCAGGTAAAGGTGGGCGCGACATTGGGCAATTGCCCGGCCGCCTCTGACCGCTGCTGGTCGGCGATGCCACCGGCGATGTTCAGCACGGTCCCGGTCAGAACCTCGCCCCCCTTCATCAGCGTGACCCGTGCGTGGTCGCCGACGTGGATGCGGGTCAGCTTCGTCTCTTCGAAATAGCCCGAGACGCGGATCGTGCCCGCAGCGATCAGCGAAGCCACGCGCGCACCCGCCGAAGCATATGCCCCCGGTTGCAGGGTGAAGTTTGTCAGCTTGCCCGAAACCGATGCCGTCACGGTCGAGCGATCGAGATTGAGCTTTGCAAGATCAAGGGTCGCCTTGGCCTGCTGGAAAGCCGCCTCGGCCTCAAGATAGGTCGCGCGGGCCTGTTGCAGGGTTTCGACGCTGGCCACGCTGCTTTTGGCCAGATGTTCGCGCCGGTCGGCATTGGCCTTGGCGAAATCCATCGCGGCCTGGCTGGCTGCCAGCCCTGCCTCGGCCGTTTCCACGGCGATGCCATAGCGGGCGGGATCGACGCGGAACAGGGGTTGGCCCTTGGTCACGACCTCGTTGTCCTTGACCAGCACCTCGGTCACAAGACCCGAGACGTCGGGGGCGACGCCCACGATATCGGCCCGCACATGCCCGTCGCGCGTCCAGGGTGCCAGCATGTAATAGCTCCACAGGTTCCAGCCCAGAACAGCGGCGCAGACCACCATGGCGAGGGTCAGCAGCAGTTTGCCAAAGTTGCGAGTCACGGCGGTCATTGGGTCACCCATCTGAGTGCAAGGTCGGAAAGCGCGAGCAGTGAAATATACAGGGCCAGGTCGAAAAGCGGCCGATGCCAGACCAGCCGATAGAAGCCAAGCGTGACCAGCCCCCGGCTGACCAGACGCAGCAGGACGACCGACAGGACGGCCAGGATCAGAAGCGTGGGGAGATAGACTCCGCTGAAATCGATGACGTGGATCATGCCAGTTTCGCCGTCAGGGGTGGGGAAAGGTGCAGCGGCACGGTTTCGGGCAAAGGCATGTCGCGCGGGGCAAGACCCAGGCGGATACCTGCAAGGGCGCTGCGGACATCACGCGCGACCGCTTCGGGATAGGAGCCGACCGGTTCGGCAAGGCCACGGTCGACCGCGCGGATCACCTGCTCGGGCATCGCCCCCCAGCGCCTGCGCCGATAGAATTGCGCCGTCGCCTCAAGCACATCCGCGACAAGGCGGGACTGATCGGCCGAAAGCGCGTGGCGGGCTTCCTTCAGGCGCGCGACATTCATCACCACCCGCATGTCCCGGACGAGGTCGGCCGACGCGATATCCGCGGCCCCCATCGCCATGGCCATGCGCGGCGCCAGCAATCCAAGGATGTCGACCAATTGCAGCGCCAGATGCTCTGGCAGGGCGTTGGTCTGTCCAGAAGCATGCCTTGCGATCCGTTGCCACGCCATGTGCAGCAGGCGGCGCGCGCTGGCCTCGGCCCCGATCGAGCGGATCAGCGCGGTCATCACGATGGCCAGAAGAATCGCCAGGATGGTCGCGATATTGCTGTCCAGTGTCGTGACCAGATGCGGATTCAACGTCGATTGCAGCGCGGCCATGAAGGGCATGTTCACGCACATCGTCAGCCCGATCACGAAGGTCTTGGGATTGGCCATCAACACGCCGAAGGGGATGAAATACAGGCCGAGTGCTGCCATCACGCCCCAGAAGCTGTCGACAAAGGGCAGGATCAGATAATCGAAGGCAAAGGCCGCGGCCATTGCCACCACGATCCATTGGGCCATCTGCCGCAGCGCCGGGACCGGATCGTCCATGAAGGCCAGGATCGAGGTCATCACCCCGGCCAGTTGCGCGCCATAGACCGCGTTTTCCCAGCCCGAGGCGATCCAGATCGTGTTAGCGACCAGCACGGTCAGCGTGGTGCAAAGTCCAGCCTGAAACGCCATGCCATAATCGCGCAGGATACGAGGACGGCCAGCGCGTGCGATCGCCGCGGCGACCTTGCTTTCGGGTTCCGGGCGCGCAGCAATGACATTGCGCAGAACCCAGCAGTTTTCCCAAAGCGAGATCAGCTCGCCCAGGCGGCGCGCAAGGTTCAGCGTCATCAGATCAGTCCAGCCGACCGCGTCGGCATGGCTGCTTTCGATATCTGCGGCCTCCTGCCGCAAGCGCGCGGTTTCTGCGTCCGCAGGCTTGTCGGGCTGGCGCACCCAGCGGGTCAGATCAGCCAACAAAGCGTCAAGCCGCGGTGTTTCTCCACCCGCTGCGACCAGTGCGGCACGCTGCGCCTCAAGCGCCGAGAGCATCGGCAAAAGCAGGACCATGTGCTGCTGCAGCGCGCGCGATGATCGGATCAGGTCACGGTGATGCGACGTGTCATAGGCGATATGCGTGGTGAACTGGCGCATGTCGACGGCGTCCGCAGCCAGACGCCGCCGTTCGCTTGCCAGAAGCTCGGGGTCGGCCTTTCCTTCAAGGCTGTTGGCGATAAGCTGCGCCGTGTTGTCCAACCAGCCGTTCACCCTGCTTTCCAGGATCGGCCCGACATGTCGCGGAAACAGCACGCGGTTGATGATCGCCGCGCAGATGACACCGATGCAGATTTCCTCGACCCGGGACACGACATAGCCGAAGGACTGCATCGGGTCATGCACGACCGAAAATCCGGTCAGCGCGACAGTATATCCCGACAGCATGAACGCATAGCTGCGCGGCGTGCGGTCCAACAGGCTGATGAACAGGCAAAAGCCGCACCACAGCGCCACGAAGATGGTCAGCATCTCGGGCGACTGGATCATCATCGGCACGGCCGCCAGGCTGACAAGCCCGCCGACCACCGTCCCGATGACGCGGTAGACTCCCTTCGAGGTGCTTGCCCCCGATAGCGGATGAGAGACCAGGAACACCGTGCCCACCGCCCAATAGGGCCGGTCAAGGTTAAAGCGCAGCGCGATCCAATAAGCGATCATCGCCGCGCAGAACATCTTGATCGAGAAGATCACGTTCTCGACCGGCGGTCCCGAAGGTCCGGGCGCAGCAGGGGCAGTTTTGGTCATCTTCCGTTCAGTCTTGAGGGGGCGGCGCGGCAGTCGAAGGCTGCTGGCTGTCGTGATTGGCCAACATCGTGCTGAGCGCGCGATCCATTGCCGCAAGGTCCAGCGGATCGACACCGTCAAGGTAATGCTGCCGGATCCGGGACAGGATATCCTCGATCCTGTCAGCGGTGCGGTGCCCCTGTTCGGTCAGATCGATCAGGTTTGCGCGACGGTCGGTCGGATCGGCAACGCGCTGGATGTCGCCGGATTGCTCCAGCGCGTCCAGCACCCTGACAAGCGAGCTGTTGTCGACACCCACTCGCGCGGCCAGGCAGCGCTGGGTCACGCCGTC
Source organism: Paracoccus broussonetiae (assembly GCF_031854425.1). Classification (NCBI taxonomy): domain Bacteria; kingdom Pseudomonadati; phylum Pseudomonadota; class Alphaproteobacteria; order Rhodobacterales; family Paracoccaceae; genus Paracoccus; species Paracoccus broussonetiae. The sequence goes on from NZ_JAVRQI010000025.1 coordinate 15,595, forward strand.
ACCGTCCCGCCGCAGGTGGATCAGCGGCAGCGCAACGGCATCCGACATCCCCAGTTCCGTCAGCGCACGCGCAATCTCGCGCCGCCAGATCTGGGCCATGGCGATCAGCTTTTGCGCAAGCCGCGCGGCAGGATCCTGCGACGACAAGGATGGATTCGATGACATACGGAATGATTGGCTTAAAATAGATGGAAAAGCATCTAAATCGCCAAACCGCAAGGATGAAGACACGTTTCCGTGAAATCGGCCATGTCATAGCGGGGATGCATCCGGCCCCGATCCGGGACCGGATCGCACCCTATCGTTGCGATGAGAAGTTCTGCTTGAGATAGGTCAGGATCGTCTGCTTCGTCCCGGCATCAGGCTCTGCCATGCCCTGCGCCTCGACCATCCATGTCCACAATTCGTCCCAGCGATGATCGCTGACGCGCTGCTGCTTGATGATCTCGGTCGAGTGGCAGGCGACGCATTGGTAATAGGTTTCCTCGGCCCCCGCCCCATCGGGCAGACCGCCAAATTCGTCATTTCCGGCGCTGGCATCCGACGCCTCTGCCTTGGCACGCATCGCCGTCATCGGATCAAGCGGGTCGGACCCGGCGGGCCGCCCGGCCAGAGCGCCCATCGGGTCAAGCTGCGTTCCGGCCGCCGCCAATCCGGCACCCAGCACCAGTGCCGCCAGCGGCAGGGCGGCTTTCGTCAAGATATTGGACATCGCGTGAACCATCTGCCTAGCCCACCGCGACCAGCGCGATGCGGTGCTGGATGTTGTTGGCATATCCGCGCGGATTCCAGACAGGCGCCAAAGGCGGCTGGCCGATGCCGTCCTGGTCGATCGCCCGCGCCCAGACCTCGTGATATCCACTTTGGGGCAATGTCACACTGGCCCGCCACCGTTGCCAGGAGAAGCGGTTCGGCGCGGGTTCCAGTTGCGCCTCTTGCCAGGTCTGGCCCAAATCCAACGAGATCTGCACCGCTGCCACGTCGCCCTTGCCGCACCATGCATGACCCCGGACCTCGGTCGGCGCGCCCGCCTTCACCTCGGCCCCGGTCTCGGGGAAGGTGACGATGGATTTCACCGGCATGTCGGTCAGGATCACCATGTCCTTTTCGGGCACCTCGGTACCGGGTGCGACGGGATATGCCGGAATGCGATAGGAATCCCCGGTCATTTTCGCGCCATCATGTTCCTTGTCGCGGATCCAGATGCGGTTGAGGTACTTCTGGGAGGCCGAGGCCGGATAGCCGGGCACGATCAACCGCAAGGGAAATCCATGCAGCGCCGACAGCGGCTGCCCGTTCATCGCCCAGGCAATGATCGCATCCTCTTCCAGCGCCTTCGCGATTGGCACTCCGCGCGAGATGACGACCTTTTCCTCATCACCGCTCAGATGCACGTCATTGCCGTAATGCCCGGTATAGACCGCGCTTTCCTTGACTCCCGCTTTCTTCAACACGTCGGCCAGCCGCACACCGGTCCATTCGGGGCAACCGACCGCACCGACGGTCCATTGGTTGCCCGATGTTCCGGGTTGGAAGAATGCGCGCCCATTGCCACCGCATTCGATCACAAGCCGCCGCGTGACATTCTCGAAACTGGATTTCAGCTCGTCGATGGTCAACTCCAGCGGAGTCTCGACCTCGCCATCGATGGTCAAGGTCCACCCCTCGGCATTCTGATCCAGCGCAGTCTGGGGAACGAGGCCGTTCATGCGGATGAACAGGCGTTCATAGGGGGTGACGTCGTCGTCCAGCAGATGCGCCGGGGTTTCCGCATTAAGCGGACGGTCGCCCAGCACCACCAGCCCCTGCTTTCCGGCCATCAGGTCAAGACCGGTATCCTGCGCCAGCGCGGCGGGAACAAGACCCGCACCGGGATTGCGCCCGAACGGGACAACCATCCCAAGAACGGTTCCCAGCGCGGTCGCCCCGGCGGCTTTCAGCAGGCCTCGGCGCGATGCGTCGACGCTCGGATCCTTCTGCGGCAACTCGCCGTTTGCGGATTGATCAGGCATGGCTTCTCCTCCCCTGGATTTCGGGCTGCACCTGGCAAGCGGGCGCGGACTGCGCGCGCCCGTAACGATGGAAGCCGGCGGCCTCTTCCCTTCGCACCGGCTTCGGGGATGCTGCCCCACCCGGACTTCACGAGTCAAAATGTTTTTTGATACTTTTTGTCTCACTAAATTAGAGCAATGGCACACAAACGGTGATCACGCGCGTTCTCGGCGCCCCCTGTCATCCCCCCTTGCCCGCAACCCGAAACTGGCATCCCATGCGGCACGGTGCCCGCCCGCGCGGCGCTGGCCCGATCCAAAAGCAGGAGCACATCATGCAGAAACGCCCCCTCGGGAAGACCGGCCTTCAGGTGGCCCCGCTGGTCTTTGGCGGCAACGTCTTCGGTTGGACCATCGATGAACAGACCAGCTTCAAGGTGCTGGACACCTTTGTCGATCATGGCTTCGACACGATCGACACGGCCGACTGCTATTCCGCATGGGCGCCCGGCAACATGGGCGGTGAATCCGAAACGGTCATCGGCAATTGGCTGAAGGCGCGGCCCGGAATGCGCGACCGGGTCAAGATCTTTACCAAGGTGGGTTCCGTCACCGGCGGTCCGCATGAAGGCGGGCTGACCGAAGCTTATATCCTGAACGCGGTCGAGAAGTCGCTGTCACGGCTGGGGGTCGAGTCCATCGACCTGTATTTCGCCCATTGGCCCGATCCTTTGGGCACCCCCTATGCCGAGACTTTGGGCGCGTTCCAGAAGCTGACGCAGGCGGGAAAGGTCAAGGCGATCGGCGTGTCGAACGTCGATGCCGACCAGCTTTCGCAATCGCTGGAGGTGGCGCGGACCGGGAACCTGCCCGCCTATCAGGTGCTGCAACCGGAATATAACCTGTATGACCGCGCGCGGTTCGAGGGGCCGTTGCAGGACCTGTGCCGTGCCGAAGGGCTGGGCGTCGTGACCTATTTCAGCCTCGCCTCGGGCTTCCTGTCGGGCAAGTATCGCGGCACCGAGGATCTGGGCAAATCGAAGCGCGGCGGCGCGGTCCAGAAGTACATGACGCCGCGCGGCGAAAAGGTGCTGGCCGCGCTGGACCGCGTCGCGGATCGCCACGGGGCAACCTGCGCCGAGGTCGCATTGGCGTGGCTGATGGCCGCGCCCGGCGTGACCGCCCCCATCGCAAGCGCGACCAACCCCGACCAGGTGGCGAATTTCGCACGGGCAGCTGCGCTGCAGCTGACGCCCGAGGACATCGCCACGCTGGACGAAACCCGCGCCTAATCCGGGCAAGGCACAGGGCGATTGCCGGATCGGGCAATCGCCCTGTCCGCGCCGGTTCAAGGATGCTGCGCGCCGCGGGCGTTCAGATAGATCGCGTAAAGCGACGTCGAGGCGCAGATGAACAGCCGGTTCTTCTTTGGCCCGCCAAAGGTCATGTTGGCCACGGTCTCGCCGATCTCGATGCGCCCGATCAGCGTCCCGTCCGGCAGGTAGCACTCCACGCCCGTGCCGGCACTGGTCCAGACATTGCCCTCGACATCGCAGCGGAATCCGTCCGCGAAACCCTGTGCAATGGTGGCGAAGATGCGCGGATGCGACAGACCGCGGCCATCCGCTGCGACGTCGAAGGCCCAGATGCGCCCCGGCAGGCCCGGCTGGTGCGTGCCACCGGTATCGGCCAGATAGAAGGTCCGCTCATCGGGGGAAAAGGCCAGCCCGTTTGGCTTGACCGCCGCATCGCAAATCACCTCGATCGAGCCATCCCGCGGATCGAACCTGTAGACGACATCCTGCCCGGTCTCGCTATCGGCCTTGTCCCCTTCGTAATCGGTCATGATCCCATAGGGCGGATCGGTGAACCAGATCGTACCGTCGGACCTGACAACCACGTCGTTGGGCGAATTGAGACGGTTGCCTTGGAAGCGGTCGACCAGCGTCACGACGCGACCATCCAGCTCGGTGCGGCTGATCCGCCGGTTGCCGTGCTCGCAACTGACAAGACGCCCTTCGCGGTCGCGCGTGTGGCCGTTGGTGAACCCGGCGGGCTGGCGATACACGCTGAGCCCGCTGCTGTCGGACCAGCGCATGATGCGGTCATTCGGGATGTCGCTGAACAGCAGATGCCCGGCGTCTCCGAACCAGACCGGCCCCTCGACCCAGCGAAATCCGGTGGCGAGGCGTTCGACCGGGGCATTGCCCATCACGTATTTGCCGAAGCGCTGGTCGATGATCTGAAAGTCGCTCATATTCCTGTCCGTCGCGAAAGTTCCTGGCGTGGCTACACCCATTGGATGCGGCCGATTTCTTCGAGGGGCGCCCCGCCACCCTCAGGCCACCGGGGTCAGCAACGCCCGGCCCGAGAAATGGGCGGCGAGGTTGTCCAGAAGCAGCCGCCCCATCGCCTGCCGCGTCTCGACCGTGGCGCTTGCCCGATGCGGGCTCAGCACCACGTTTTCCATGCCCAGCAACTCTGCCGGGACGGTCGGCTCGTCGGCGAAGACATCCAGCCCCGCCGCCCCCAGCCGCCCCGAGTCGAGCGCCGAGACCAGCGCGGATTCCTCCACGATGCTGCCACGCGAGACGTTGATCAGCGCCCCCTCCGGTCCCAGGGCCTCAAGCACGCCGGCATCGACCATCCCGCCCGTCCCGGCCCCGCCCGCGGCGGTGACGACAAGGAAGTCGACGTCACGCGCCATCTCGATCAGGCTTGGATAGCGCAGATAGGACCCGTCGCGGGCCGAGGGCGTGACATGGCCGATCCGGCAACCGAACGCCTCGCAGCGCTCTGCAACCGCCCGGCCCACGCGGCCAAGGCCCAGAATCCCGACCTTCTTGCCGCTGAAGCGGCTGGCAAGCGGTAGCCCCGCTCTGCCCCAGTTGCCGTCCCGCACAAAGCGGTCCGCGGTAATCTGGCGACGCGCTACCGACATCATCAGAAGCAGCGCAAGATCGGCGACATCATCGGTCAGGACATCGGGCGTGTTCGAGACGGCAATGCCGCGCTCGCGCGCATAGCCAAGATCGATCGCATCCGTGCCGACGCCGAAGACGCCGACCATCTCGACATTCGGATATCGCTCAAGCAGGGTCCGCCCGGCACCAAGCGCGCCATCGGTCACGACCGCGCGGATGCGGGCCCGGTCAAAGGTACCGTCGGCTTCGGCGCCATACAGACGGCGCGCAAGGTATGATCTGTCAAGTTCGGCCATGACGCTCTCCATGAGCGGGCCGACCAGAACGACTTCAGGTTTCAATTCAGGCTCCGATGTATCAGTCAGCGTCACGGGCAATCGCCACGATGGCGACGATCATGACTCCGGTCAGGATAAGGCGGATTCCGGGTCCGGCCGAACCAAGCCCGAACTTCACGACCGCCAGGTTCAGCAGGTTCACCAATGCATAAAGGAAAAGCGACGCGCCCCAGACGCCCTGCGGATAGGCACGCCCGCCAAGCACGCTGGTGCCGCCCACGACCACGACCGCAATCGAGGCCAATTGATACTGGCTGCCGATATCCAGCGACGCCCCGCCTGAGAAGGCAGCCAGCAGGACGCCTGCAAGCGCCGCCAATCCGCCCGACAGGACATAGACGTAAAAGCGCGTGCGCCCCGCGTTCAAACCGGCAAGCCACGCCGCGCGCTCGCTTTGTCCGACCGCCAGAACGGCTCGTCCGAACAGAGTGCGACGCAGGACCAGCACCATCAGCCCCGCAACCGCGATCATCAGGAAGGGCAGCACCGGCACCCCCAGAAAGCGCGCGACGGCGATCTGGTTCAGCAGTGCCGGCGGTTTCAACGTCGCCGCGCCGCCCGCGGCAATGGCGACGGACTGGACGATAAAGCTCATCGCCAGGGTGGCCACGATCGGCGGGATGCGAAGCAGCGCGATCAGGCCGAAATTGACGGCGCCGATGACAAGCCCGATGGCGAGGGCTCCGCCAAGGCCGGGCAGGATCGCGGCATTGTTCTGGGCCATGACCGCCATGCCAACCAGCCCGGCCAGCGTCATGACGCTTGGCACCGAAAGGTCGATATTGCCCGGCCCCGAGGTGATCACGAACATCTGGCCAAGGCCCACGATGGCATAGAACATCGCGAAGAACAGTGCCGTCTGCAGTGACTGCACCGCCCCGGCCCCGTTCGAAAGTCCAAGCGTCAGCAGCCAGACCACGGCCGCACCGATGAAGGACCAGGCCCAGGGCCTGCGTCTCAGGCTATCGCCCAATGCTGAGCTTGACATGGGCATGTGCACTCCGGGTTTCGAGTTTCGAGATTGCGGTCCGGGCCGCCAGCACGGCGATCAGGATCAGGCCTTGCGCCGCAAGTTGCCAGTCGGAGTTGACGTTCATGAAGGTCAGCAGCGAGTTCATCAGTACAAGAGTCATCGCCCCCAGCACCGTCCCGACGGGCGAGACCTTGCCGCCGACAAATTCGCCGCCGCCCAGGATGACCGCCGCGACGCTGAGCAGCGTATAGTTGGGGGCCAGGTTGGCATCGCCCGAGGTCGCGATCCCGGTCAGCACCAGGCCCGAAAGCACGCCGAAGAACCCCGCCAGCCCGTAAAGCACGGCCTTGGCCCGCAGCACGGACCAGCCCGCTCGCGCCACCGCCTTGGGGTTTCCGCCGACTCCGCGCAGTACGATGCCAAAGGACCAGCGTTGCAGCAGGAGATGCCCCAGCAGGCTAAGCACGAACAGCGCCCAGACCGGCAGCGGAGCCAGCGGGGTGCGGATGCGGACCAGCGCAGCCAGCCAATCGGGGGCGAGCCCACCCGGACGCGGCAGGATCAGGACCGCGATGCCTAGCCAGATGAAAGAGAACCCAAGCGTGACCACGATCGAGGGCAGCCGCCGGGCATGGATCAGCATCCCCATTGCGGCATACGCCAGGACCAGCAGTAGCAGGATCGCGCCGCCCAGCACCGGGGACGCGGGCAGAACAACCGCGACGATGCAGGTGACCAGGCTGACGAAGTTGCCGATCGACAGGTCGATATCCCCTGCCGCGATGATGAACATCTGCGCGAATGCCGCCAGCGCGACCGGGATCGCATAGGTCAGCAGCAGGTTGAAGCCGATATAGCTGGCCGCGTTCGGGCGATAGCTGTAGATCCCCAACATTACCGCGACCAGCCCGATGACCGGCAGCAGCGAACGCAGCAGATCAGCGGGGCGTTGCCCAAGCGCCTCAAACATAGGCGGCCTCCAATGCGGTCCGGGGTTCCGACCGGTCTGCGAACGAGGCGCGCAGGATGCTTTCCTCGTTCACCTCATCCGCCTCGAGGACGGCGACGATCCGGCCCTCGCGGAAGACATAGACCCGGTCGCAATTGCCCAGCTCTTCGGTTTCGGTGGAATACCAGACAAAGGACCGGCCCACCTGCGCCTCGGCCCGGATCAGGGCATAGACCTCGGACTTGGTGCCGACATCGACGCCGCGCATGGGATCGTCCAGCAGGATCAGCGGGGCGCTGCTGGCCAATGCCCGTGCGAACAGGATCTTCTGCTGGTTTCCGCCCGACAGCGTTCCGATCCTTGCATCCGGTCCCGCCGTGCGCACGCCGATGCGCCGGAACCATCGGGCGGCGATCTCGCGTTCGCGCGCAAGATCGATGACACCATATCTGGACACGTCGCGAAGCGCGCGCACCGTCGCATTCTCGCTGACCGACCAGACGGGGAACACGCCCTCGGTCTGGCGGTCGCCGGCGACATAGGCCGCCGAACCTTTCGCAAGACCCGCCTGCCCGCGCGCCGCCGCGTCGAAGATCTGTTGCAGCGTGTGGCGCTGTCCGTGCCCGTCCAGCCCGGCAAGCCCGACAACCTCGCCCTTTCTCAGCACCAGTCTCAAAGAGTCCTCGCCCCCCTCGACGCGAAGGACGATTTCGGCCGAGGTTTCGGCCCGGGCAGCGACGGTGCTTTCCGGACCTGCGGCCTCCAGATGGCCCATCATCCCGACAAGGGCCGGTCGCGTCAGGTCGGCCGTGGCGACATCCCCGACGATCCGGCCATCGACCATGACCACCACCCTTTCGGTAAAGAACAGGATTTCGTTCAGGCGGTGGCTGATCAGGATGGTGGCGATCCCGTCCTTGGACGCGATGTCCAGAAAGGCCATCAACTGGTCCGCGACCCTTGCATCCAGCGAACTTGTCGGCTCGTCCAGGATGACCAGCCGGATATCCGAGGGTCGCCCGGCGAAGGCCTCGGCGATTTCGACCATCTGCCGCTGGGCGATGTCCAGCTCTCCCACGGGACGGCCGATATCGATGCCGTGGCTCGGGAATATCCGGTTCAGCGAGGCCGCGATCAGACCGCGTGCCCGCTTGCGCCAGCCCCAGCGCCCCAGCTTCCCCTGCCGGACCAGCGTGTTCTCGACCGCGGTCAGGTTCGGGCATAGCGACAGTTCCTGAAAGACGCAGCGAATGCCCAGCCGATGCAGCTGCGCCGGCGTCACCTGAGAATAGACTTCGGTTCCGACCCTGATGGTGCCGGCATCCGGCCGGAGCACGCCGGACAGGACATTCATCAGGGTCGACTTGCCCGCGCCGTTATGGCCGACGAGGCCAAGTTTCTCGCCCTTTCCGACCGTCAGTGTGGCGTCGGAAAGTGCGCGGACCGAACCGAACGACCGTGACACCCCAGAGACGATCACCGCGGCGTCACGGGTCGCGGCCTGCGCCGCGACCATGTCTTTTGCCTTTGCAGTCACCTGAGCTTACTTCGTCGGGGCCGGGATCGCCGGCAGGTCCGCGTGCTTGGCGTTCGCCTCGATCAGCTGGGATACCCATTCCTGCGTATAAGTCGGATTGGTGACGCCGCCCTTTTCCGTGACGGAAAGCCAGGCATCCAGGTCAGGTTGATCGATGCGCAGGAAGGGCACGCCGACGAATTTCGGCACTTCCTTGCCCGCCAGGATCTGCTGGGCGACCCAGAACGCAACCATGGACACGCCCGGCGTTGCCGAGATCGACATCGTCTCGTAGCCGTTCTTGTCGTGCTGTTCCTTCCACCAGCTCAGCTCATCCTCGCGGTTGCCCATGATGATGATCGGCTCATCGCGGTTCGCGGCGGCAAAAGCCTGGGCGGTGCCGTATCCGTCGCCGCCCTGGGTGACGACCGCGTCGATCTTGGGCAGGCTTGGCAGGATGCCGGCAACTTCGCGCTGTGCCACGGTCTGGGTGAAGTCGCCATGCACGCTGCCCGCGATCTTCGTGTCGGGGAATGCGGTCAGCGCTTCGTGGACGCCGTTGCTGATGTCGTCGTCGACCGAGTTTCCGGCGATGCCCCGGACCTCCAGAAGCGTGCCCTTGCCGCCAAGGCGCTTCGAGAGATAGTCGACCTGAGAGCTGCCGACCCGCTTCCAGTCATAGTTGACGACATAGGCACAAGGCTCGGTCACGACACCGTCGAAGGCGACGACCACGATACCCGCGTCGCAGGCCTGCTTGACGACACCGTTCAGCGCCGTGGGCGAGGCCGCATTGATGACGATCGCGTCATAGCCTTCAAGGATCAGGTTCTGCATCTGCGCGGCCTGTTCGGTCGCGTTGTTGTTGGCGCTGATCACGGCCGCATCGCCGATCACCCCGGCAGCTTTCGCGGCCTCGGTGCCCGATTCCCAGCTTTTCACCATCACCTGCCGGAAGGAGTTTCCGGCGAAGGAGTTGGAGAAGGCGATCTTCTTGCCCGAGGTGTCGTTGCCGGCAGAAGCGATCGACGACATCCCCATCAGCAAGGCCGCCCCTGCCAGGGCCGCACCCTTCAAGTGTCTCAGTTCAGGCATTTGGTTCCTCCCTCAAAGGTCCCTGTTGGACGGATCCCGTTTCGTTGCCGGTTCCGTTATTGGCGCCGCGCCCCTCCGCAGGATTCCCGCACCACCAGATGCGCGGGGATCGTCAGGTGGCGCGGCTCTGCTTCGTCGCCGTCCAGACGGGCAAGCAACTGCGTCGCCGCAGCCCTCCCGATGCTTTCCGCGTCGATGTGGACGGTCGTCAGAGATGGAATGGACAGCGCGGCCTCGGTTATGTCGTCGAAGCCGACGATGGCGAAGTCGGATCCGACCTTCAGACCCAGATCCCGCGCCGCGCGAAGCGCACCCAGCGCCATCAGGTCGTGATAGCAGATCACCGCGGTCGGCGGGTTGTCGATCGCCATGACCTCGCGCAGCAGCAGGGCGCCATTGTCCCTGGTCGGAGCCCCTGTCGGGGTAAGCGCCGGATCAAGTGGAATACCCGCCGCGGCCAGCGCCTGACTATAGCCTGCCAGTCGCTCGATCCGGGCCGACCTGCCCTCGGTCCCGCCCAGGAATCCGATCCGGCGATGGCCCAGCATCAGCAGATGGCGGGTCAGTTCCTTGGCCATGGCGGTGTTGTCGGGCGCAACGATGTCGCAGGGCAGGTTCGCAACCCAGCGCGAAACCTGGACGACGGGCCGCCCGCTCTGGATCAGCTCGGAGACGCTGTGGACATCCGTGCCCTCGGCCGGGCTGAGAAGAAGTCCATCCACCCCGTGCTCCATCAGGGTGCTCAGCTGCCGGGACTGACGCGCGCTTTGGTCCCCGGAGTTGACCAGGAACGTCATGTAGCCATGCGCGTCCAGAACGGTTTCCACCCCCGAGGCCAGAGCTGCAAAATAGGGGTTTGAGATGTCGGTGATCAGCAGGCCGATGGTACGCGACTGCCCGGTGCGCAGCTTGGCCGCGAAGCGGTTATAGCGATAGCCCGTCTTCTCGACCGCCTTGCGGACGCGTTCTCTGGTTTCCGCCGAAATCCGGCTGCCTTCCTGCAGGGCAAGACTGACCGTGGCAGTCGACACGCCCGCTTCGCGCGCGACATCGACCAGGGCCACAGAGTTCTTCTTACGACCAGACGCCATCCACTCCCTCCCGAGTGGCGCCAACCGTCATCGCGGCCGGAAAGACGCCGGTCAAACAACTGACCGGGTTGTCGTTTCCCTGCGATATCGGCGAGGCTCCTCCCAAAGCACCAGCGATTTCGTTTATCGATTAACTTGGCATGGTGGACCTGTCAATCGATTAACTGATGGGGCGAAGCGCCTGCGTATTGACATGAGCGGGCAATGACAAACGGCCGGAGCAATGCCCGGCCATTTGCAGCATTTCCAATAACTCAGTGAACGCGGTCGGCGATCTCGGTTTCCCGCTGGGGGATGCCGTTGAAGAGAAGGTTCAGCAGCAGGGCCGAGAACGTGCCGACCAGGATACCGCTATGGAAGATTTCCTGGATGAATTTCGGAGTCCGGTCGAACATGGTCGGCGCGATCAGGGGAATCATGGACAGCGCCAGGCTGACCGCGACGATATAGATGTTTCGCCGGTTCTGCACGAAATCGACCCGCGCCAGAATCTTGACCCCGGTTGCCGAAACCATCCCGAACATCACCAGCGCCGCCCCACCGATGACATAGCTGGGGATCGAGGCCGAGATGAAGGCAACCTTGGGCAGGCAGCCCAGCAGGATCAGGATCACCGCGCCGGCCGCCACGACGAAGCGGCTGAGAACCCCGGTGATCTGAAGCAGCCCGACGTTCTGGGCATAGGTGGTATAGGTGAAGGTGTTGAAGATGCCGCCGATGATATTGCCGATCCCATCCGTCCGCAGGCCGCGGGCCAGGCGCTCTTCCGAGATCTTCTGTCCGGCCATGTCACCGATTGCCAGGAACTGCCCCGTCGCCTCGATCATCATCACGATCATCACCAGGCTCAGCGCGATGGTGCCCGACAGGTTGAACACCGGGGCACCGAAGGCGAAGGGTGTCACGATGCTGACCCAATGCGCATCCCCGACGCCCTGAAAATCGACCCGCCCCGCCGCGATGGCGACAATGAAGCCCAGCGTGATGCCGAACAGCACGGCGAGGTTGGCATAGAATCCCCGGCAGAAGCGCGTCACCAGCAGGATCGTCAGCAGCACCAGCGCGGCGACCGACAGCGCAAAGGGATCGCCATAGGCCGGGTTCGGGACCACGCCCTCGGCCGTGCGGATCGTGGGGTTGCCCCCGGCCGCCCAGTTGATCCCCACCCGCATCAGCGACACGCCGATCACCAGCATCACCGTGCCCGTGACGACCGAAGGGAAGAACCGCGCCCATTTGCCAAAGAACCAGGCTGCGATGACGGTGAAGACACCCGAACCGATCGCGGCACCAAAGACGCCGGGCATCCCCAGATCGGGATTGCTGCCGATCCCTATGATGATCGGCACGGCGGTGAAGCTGATGCCCATCATGACCGGCAGGCGCGCCCCGAATTTCCATATCCCAAGGCACTGGATCAGGGTCACGATACCGCAGCAGAACAGGTCCGCACTGACCAGAAGCGCGACCTGGTCCTTGGTCAGGTTCAGCGAATGGCCGATCAGCAGCGGCACCGCGACCGCACCGGCATACATCACCATCACATGCTGCAGACCCAGCGCGAACAGCTTGGGAACCGGCATCATTTCCTCGATGGGATCGGGGACCGCCGCGGCCGCCGAGACCTTGCCTGCATCCCCTGCTTTTCTTCTTTCGTCCTCCCAGACCACGGCCTTTGCTTCCAGGGTCCCGCTCATGTCTCTTCCCCTCCCCGACAACGTGAAAATCCTGCATGTCCTCCTCATGCAGGGATCATTCTGGCGGGAAGGAAATTCATTTATCAATCGGCACAATTTACTTTATTAATCTAGTATCCTTATGAATGTTAAGTATGGAACCGACACTCAAACAGTTCAGGGCCTTTGTCGCGGTGGCCGAAACCGGACAATTCACCCGCGCGGCAGAACGGTTGGGTCTGTCGCAATCCGCCGTCAGCACGCTGATCGGCCAGCTTGAGACCAATCTTGGATTGCGGCTGTTTGACCGCCACACCCGGCTTTTGCGGTTGACGCAGGCCGGGACCGAGGCCCTGGCCGTCGCCCGCCAGGCAGTCGGAGATCTGGACCGGCTGGTCGAGAACGCTCGCGAACTGAACGATTTCAGCCGCGGGCGCGTGACCATCGCGTCGGGCACGCTACAGGCGGCGCTGACCTTGCCGCGTCTGATCAAGGGGTTCCATCTGCGCTATCCCAATATCGACGTCTCCATGCATGACGTCCCCGAGCGGGTGGTCATCGAGATGGTCAAGTCCGGGGCCGCGGATCTGGGGCTGGGCACGGTTTCCGAGCGCGACAGCGAGGTTGTGGGGACCGAACTGCTGACCGACGCATTTCTGGTTGTGATGCGCCCCGAACATCCGCTGGCACAGCGCAGCGCCCTGCGCTGGCAGGACCTGGCCGAGGAAACGCTGATCGGGCCCCAGCGCGGCAATCCGATCCGCGAAAGGCTCGAGGCCGAAATGGCGCGGATCGGAATGGAGTTGAAGCTGCATCGCTCGCTTCAGGTCGCGCTGCCCCTGACGATCATCGGCATGGTCGAGGCGGGACTGGGCGTGGCCGTCATGACCTCGACCGTCAAGCCTTTGGCCCACAGCGTCGGGCTGGTGACGATCATGCCGTCCGAGCCGGTGATCGCGCGCAAGATCTCGTTGATCCAGCGCAGCGACAATTCACTCGCGCCCGCCTGCCGGCTGTTTCGCGAATTCGTGCAGCGCGCAATCCAGACCTCACCGCGCGGCTTACCAGCCTAGGGGAAAGGACATTGGGCCGACGGCATCACCGTCGGCCCGTTGGCGTCAACAGGTCTTGTCTTCGGCAGCCTTGCGGCGCAGGCCGTTCAAGACATCCTCGGGCGTGATCGGATAGTGGTGGAACCGCACGCCGATCGCGTCGTAAACCGCGTTGGCAATGGCCGGACCGATGGCGATGATCGGATCCTCGCCCACCCCCTTGGCGCCCCAGGGACCGCCCGGATCCGGCGCCGCCTCAAGGATGATGGTCTGGATATCCGGCATGTCCATGGAAAGCGGCATCTTGTAATCCACCAACCCCGCATTCAACGACCTGCCGTTGGAGCGATCGATGATGTAATCCTCGGTCAGGGTATGGCCGATCCCCTGCTGGATGCCGCCTTCGATCTGACCCTGCGCGGCAATGGGGTGGATCACGCGCCCCACATCATGCACGGGCATCACCTTGCGGCATTCGATGATGCCGGTTTCGGTATCCACCGCGACCTCGACGAAATGGGCGGCGAAGGAATAGGACTTGGTGGGATTGTAGCTGCCGGTGTCAATCAGGTGCTCTGCCGGAATCCCCCGAGAGGGGCCCATCGCCTCGAACACGGTCAGCGACTGACCGGGCTTGCCGTCGACCGTGATGATGCCGTCGACCATCCGAAGATGCTCGACCTGTTCCTGCAATTTCTCGGCAGCGCGGGCCAGAACCCTCGCCCGCACCTTGGCCGCCGCGATCCGCGCGGCCGAGCCGACGAGATAGGTTGTATGACTGGCGAACGCACCGATATCCCAGGGTACGACATCGGTGTCCCCATGCACGACCGAGACCGATTCAAAGGTCACGCCCAGTTCCTCGGCCACGATCTGCGCCAGCGCGGTATGCGCCCCGGTCCCAAGGCCGGCGGCGCCGGTCAGCAGGGTCACGCTGCCATCCTCGTTCATCTTGACGGTCGCATTGCCCTGTTCCTTGATGCCGGGATAGGCTGACGATCCGTGCATTTCGCAGCCGACCCCCCAACCCTTGCGGATCGCGGGGTTCAGCGGGTCGCTGCGATCAGGATTGTCGCGCGTGGCCGCCCAGTCGAAGGCCTTGATGCCGTGGCTGATGCAGGCTTCCAGCCCGCGGCCAATGATCGGATGGCCCGACGGCGCGATATCACCTTCGCGCACCGCGTTCCGCAGGCGCATCTCGGCAGGATCGATGCCAAGCTTTTCGGCCGCCTCGTCCATTTGGATATCCAGCGCGAAATAGGTCTGGACCACGCCATAGCCGCGATATGCCCCTGCAATAGGCGTGTTGGTATAGACCGCGCGCCCGTTCACCCGCACGTTCTCGACCCGGAAAAGCGAGGTGGCCGAGAAGGTGCCGACTGTGGTGACACCGGGACTGTGCGAGCCATAGGCCCCGGACTCATAGATGATCTGCATGTCGCGGGCGACCAACGTGCCGTCCTTGCGGAACCCCTGTTTCAGCTTCAGCTTGAAGGGGTGGCGCGAACGGCCGGCGATGAAGGTCTCGCGCCGGGTAAATTCCATCTTGACCGCGCGGCGGCATTTCTTGGCCAGCAGCGCGCACAGGAATTCGTGCTGGAACAGGTCCTGCTTGGCCCCGAACCCCCCGCCCATATGGTCAACCAGAACGCGGACCTTGTTCAGGGGCAGGCCCAGCACCTCGGCCAGCGCACCGCGCACCATGAAAGAGGTCTGGGTCGAGGTCCAGAAGGTCAGCTTGTTCGACCCGGCCCAGTCCGCGACGCAGATATTCGGCTCCATATAGGTCGGGACCGGCCGGCCGCCCTCGAACTCGCCTTCCAGGATCAGGTCGGCCTTGGCAAAGCCGGCATCGACATCGCCACGTTCGACATGGACAGGTGGGATGACCAGGTTGCCGCCCGGGCCGACCTCGTGGATCTGTGGCGCGTCGGGCAGCTGGGCGCTGTCCACGTCGTAGACACCGGGCAGCGGCTCGTATTCAACCTCGATCAGGTCCAGCGCCTCGTCGGCGATCTCCTCGCTGATGGCAGCAACGGCAGCGACGCCTTCGCCCCAGAAGCGGACCTTGTCCTCGAGGATATACTGGTCCTTGGTGCACGAGGCCGAGCGCGGATGCGGCGATCCGTAATGCAGCACTTTTGGCACGTCATGGTGGGTCAGAACCGCCTTGACCCCGGGATAGGCCAGCGCCTTCGACACGTCGATATGCTTGATGCGCGCGTGGGCGATCTCGGAGCGCTTGATCTTGCCGTGCAAAAGACCCGGCCAGTGGTAGTCGCCGGTATACTTGCCCTCGCCGGTGACCTTTTCGATCACGTCGGCGCGCTTGACGCTTTTGCCGACGATGCGGAAATCCTGCTTGGTCATCGGCTCAACCCTCCGCCGAGATGGGTTCGCGACGCTTGACCCGGATTTCGGTCCGGCAACCACAACCACAGCTTGCCGCATCCGCGGATCTGGCCGCCGCCATGCGCTGACCGGCGGTGCGGATCGCCTCGAAGATCTTCGTGTAACCGGTGCAGCGGCAGATGTTGCCCGACAACCCGAAACGGATTTCCTCATCCGTGGGCAGCGGGTTCTGGTCCAGCAGGTTCTTGGCCATCATCAGGATGCCCGGCGTGCAGAAGCCGCATTGCGAGGCCCCGTGCTCCATGAACGCCTCCTGCAGGGGGTGCAGGTCGTCGGGGCCGGATTGCAGTCCTTCGACGGTGACGATCCGGGCGCCCTGCGCCTCGGCCGCCAACATCAGGCAGGCATTGACCGGCTCGCCGTTCACCATGACGGTGCAGGCCCCGCAATCGCCGACATCACAGCCCTTCTTGGTGCCCGTAAGGCCCATTTCCTCGCGCAGCGTGTCCAGAAGCGAACGATAGCCGTCCACGCTGGCGCTGCGCGCCTCGCCATTGACGGTGAACTCCAGATGAAATTTCGTCATGCCGCGACCTCCTGGGCTTGCGAAACCGCACGCCGGGTCAAAACCCCGACCATTTCGCGCCGATACTCGGCCGAGCTGCGGACATTGCTGATCGGCGTGCATTCCTGCATCGCCTGCTCTGCGGCGGCGGCGACCGTCGCCGCGTCCAGTTTCGATCCGACCAGAAGCGCTTCGGCCAAGGGTGCCCGCAGCACAACCGGACCGACCGCGCCAAGGGCGATACGCGCGCCGGTGCAGACGCCGCCCGCTGTGTCCAGGCTGACTGCGACGCCGACAGTTGCCAGCTCCATCGCCTTGCGGCGGCCATGCTTGATATAGGCGCGCAGGCTGCCCGGCATGGGCGCAGGAACTGTCACCGCCACCACGATCTCGCCCTTTTCCAGCACCGAGCGGCCGGGGCCGGTGAAGAACTCGGCCATCGGGATCGAGCGTCCGCCGCCGATGCGATAGGTCTCGACGCTGGCGCCATCCGCGATCAGCGGCGGAATGGTATCGGCCGACGGCGAGGCGCGGCAGATGTTTCCGATCACCGTCGCGCGGTTGCGCACCTGAATCGAGGCAAGCTGGCGCAGCGCGGCCCGCAGGTTCGGATAATGCGCGATCACCGCTTCGGATGCCTCAAGCTGGCCCGCGGTCACCAGCGCCCCAAAGCGCAACCCGCCCGTGTCACAATAATCGATCCGGTCCAGCCCCGGCACGCGCTTGATGTTCACCAGGTGCCTGACCTCGCGCAGACGTTCGCGGATCTCGACGAACAGGTCGGTGCCGCCGGCCAGAAAAAAAGCCCCCTCGCCCAGTGTCGTCAAAAGCGTTGACGCCTCCTCCAGGGTCATCGGCTCGTGGTACTCAAATCTCCGCAATTCGCCCTCCTCCGGCTCATTGGTCTGATGTTTGGCCGCTTACCGTTCGGGGCTACGCCGGGATGTCCTTTCCTAAGCGCCAGCGATTTCGCGCAGGAATTCACGCTCGAGCTGACGCAAAAGCTCAGTATTGGCCGCTTCGGCCGCAATGCCGTCGCCCTGCTGAAGGGCGGCAAGCGTCTTGGTATGGGCAATGACGCCGGAGAACAGCGACGGCCCCTTCGGGGTCTGCGCCCCCAGCAGCGGCTGGCAATCGATCAATTCACGCATGAAGCGCGCGATGGTCGCATTGCCCGCCATCTCGGTGAAGGCGATGTGAAACTCGCGCGAGAAATGCCGCGCCTCGGCAATCATTCCCTCGTCATATGCCGCAGCCTCTTGCCGCAGGATCTCCATCAGGCGTTCCGATCCCGGCTGGTCCAGGCGGTCCGCCAGCATCCGCAGTGCCGCGCCCTCATTGATGATGCGGGCCTGCATGATCTCTCGCGTGGTCTTGGGCGAACATTGGGTGACGGTGGCACCACGATTCGGCGTCAGTTCGACCAGTCCCGCCTGCGACAGTCGCAGCAGCGCGTTGCGCACCGCCTGCCGGTTGGCGCGCGCGGCTTCAGTCAGCTCGCGTTCGACCAGCCGGTGTCCGGGCGGGGTCACATGCTGCTGAATGCCCTGCATGATCAACCGGACCACCCGCGCCTCGGCGGCGCTGCCACTTTTGGTGCGGCGGGCCATGTCGTCGTTTTCACCAGGAAAAAAGGTCTCAGCCATGCCATCACCAGATTGTCGACAATTTATAGCTTGCGTGGAGTGGGAAACATTGTCAACAATTCAGTCACACCCGCTCATCATGGCCAAGGCAGACGAGCGAAGCTGGACACCATGATCAGGAGGCTTCGTGATACAGAACCCCCACGCCTTCGTGGCCGCCCGCAGCCGCCACCCCGCCCTGCTTGATCCATGGGAAGCTGCTTTGGAGTTCGGTCCCGGCACTGTGATGGCGGTGATGACCGAAACGCAGGGCCCGGCCTATCGTCGCCGGGGCGCGTCCATGGCCCTGGCCGCGGACGGTCGCATCGCGGGGGCGCTGAGTTCGGGCTGCATCGAGGCTGACCTGATCGTCCATTCGCGGCGGGTCCGTGACAATGGCCAGACGATCCGTCTGCGTTATGGCGAAGGCTCTCCCTTCCTTGATCTGCGCCTGCCCTGCGGCGGTGCCATCGAGGTGATGCTGTTCCTGCTGCGCGATCATGAGGCACTGGTCGAGTTGTCCCGGATGCGCGCCGCGCGACGCCATGTCGCGCTGACGCTGTCGGATAGCGGGCGGCTTTGCCTTGGCGAAGGTCGGGGACTGGCGCTGTCCTTCCGGGCCGGACTGCGCTTCGTCATCTTCGGTGCCGGACCAGAGGCAGCGGTCTTTGCCGAACTGGTGCATTCGCTGCATCATGATCACATGCTGCTGTCGCATGAAGACCAAAGCCTGGCGCTGGCCGAAGGGATGGGCTGCAATGTCCGCAGGCTTGGCCCCCTGCCCGACATGGATGAGTTGATGCCGGACGAACGCTGCGCGGCGGTGCTTTTCTATCACGATCACGATCATGAACCCGCGATCCTGCGCCAGCTTCTGGCCCGGCCCGCCTTCTATATCGGCGCGCAGGGCAGCCGGGCCACGCAAAGGAACCGCCTCAGCCAGCTGGCGGGACTGGGCGTTCCGGCCGCCGACTGCACCCGCGTGCGCGGTCCGATCGGGCTTATCCCCTCGGCCCGCGATCCGGGGCAGCTTGCGATTTCGGTCCTGGCCGAGGTCATGGCCGCAGCCGGTGACACGATCAGCGCCCGGCGCGTGACATGAGATATGTCGCGGCATTGCTGGCGGCGGGGCGGTCGGTCCGCTTCGGCGACAGCGACAAGCTGCTGGCCCCCTGGCGGGGCAGGCCACTGGTCAGCTGGGCGGCAGAGGCCTTGGCCGAAGCGGATGTGGCCGAGCGGATCGCGGTGGTGTCTTCGCCCCAGGTCGCCGACATTCTTCCCAATGGCTTCACGCGCCTGACAATCGCCCCCGGCCTGCCCATGTCCCGTTCATTTCGGCTGGCGCTGGATCATGCACGGCGGACGGGTGCGGACGGGTTGCTGCTTGCCTTGGGCGACATGCCGAATATCGACGCCGCGCTTCTGGAGCGACTGTTGGGGATGCCCGCGGGCGGGGCCTGCACCGACGGGCGGTCGCGTCTTCCGCCCGCCTTCATTCCTGCGGCCGCATTCGCCACCGCCCTCTCCGATCACGAAGGCGATTTCGGCGCCCGCACATTCATTACCCATCTGCCCGATGACCAGCTGATCCACATTGCCGCCGCACAAGCCTTGGACGTAGATCGCCCCGAGGATCTTGGCCCGCTGGGTTGACCGCATCGCCGTCGAATTCAAAGAGTTTGGTATGGAGAAGATCGACATTCGGCAGTTCAACCTGAGGGTGCTGCGATATTTCATGGTACTGGCCGAAGAGCTGCATTTCGGCCGCGCGGCTGCGCGCCTGAACATGTCCCAACCGCCGCTGAGCCAACAGATCCGTCAACTGGAGGAGCAGTTGGGCGCCGAATTGTTCATCCGCAGCCATCAGGGGGCGGTGCTGACCCCGACCGGGGAAGCCTTCCGCGCACAGGTGCCACTGGTCTTCGAGCAATTGGAAAAAGCCGTCAATGTCGCGCGACTGACCGCGCGCGGGCAGCTGGGCAGGTTGGACATCGGGGTCACAAGTTCGTCCCTGGTTGGCACGGTTCCCGCTGCGCTGGAAGCGTTCCGTATCCGTCACCCCGAAGTCGAATGGCAGCTCCACGAGGCGACCCCGCAGCGCCAGACCGAGGCTTTGCTGGACAAGCGATTGGATGTCTGCCTGTTCCGCCTGCCACCGGATATCGTCGGCGCCAAGAACGAAATCATCATGCACGAAGACCTGATGGTCGCTCTGCCCAGCTCGCACCGGCTGGCGAACCGCTCGGCCCTGGCGCTGGAGGATTTGCGCGACCAGCCCTTCGTCATGTTCGGGCTGGACCAGTCACGCTTTGCCGGGTTCCTGTATCAATGCTGCGTGCAGGCCGGCTTCACCCCACAGATCCGCCAGCAGGTGGTCGAAGTGCAATCGCTGCTGAGCCTTGTCGGCGCGAATATGGGGGTGGCGCTTTTGCCGGCAACGATTCGGCGTCTGGCGCAGCCGAATGTCGTCTTTCGGAAGATTGTCCCGCATTCGCCTCAGGTGCCGCTTTACGCGATCTATCGCGACGAGCCCCCTTCGCCCACGCTGGGAAATTTCCTGACCATCCTGCGACGAATGGCACCTCAGCCACCGGGCTCCACACCGCGCGAAACCCCGCGATAAGGCCTATTGAGCGGCAAAGCGTTGCAGGATCATCTCGCGCAAAAGCGAGGCCGCGGGCGAAAGCGAACGATAGCGGTGCTGAAGCAGGCCGACCTCGCGACCGATATCCGGCTCGACCAGACCGACCGAACGCACGCGCACGTCCGAAGTCAGCAGCCGAGAGTTTTCGGGCAGAACCGACACCCCCATCCCGGCCGAGATCATGCTGATCGCGGTCGAGGAAAAGCGCACCTCGTAGCTGGGGCGAAAATCGGGGACGACCTGAATCATCGTGCGCACGACGATCTCGCGCAGGGGGTTTTCCTGCGCCAGGACGATCATCCTTTCGCCTTCCAGATCGGCCCACCGGACCTTTCTTTGCCGCGCGAGCGGATGATCAGCATGGCAGATCAGCATCAGGCGGTCATGGGTCACGGGGGTCGAGGTCAGTTCGGGGTCTTCGTCGACCTGCGTGCCAATGGCAAGATCGACCTCATTCCGCTTCAAGGCCAGGCGGATCCGTTCCTCGGGCATGTCGCGCAATTGCACGGTGACGCCGGGATGCAGGCGCAGGAACTCGGCCAGAAGAGGGGGAACGATAGTCGCGGCCAGAACGATCGCTGCAGCGATCGTCACCTGGCCACTTTTCAGCGCGGCGCTGTCGCGCACGCTGCGGGTGGCCTGGTCCAGATCCTCCAGCACCTTGCGGGCCTGGGGCAGAAATTCCTGCCCCATGACCGAAACGCTGACCATGCGCGTATGGCGGTCGAACAGCCGCACCCCCATTTCGCTTTCAAGTTCGCGGATCAGGATGCTGACGGCCGATTGCGTCAGCCCCAGATGATTGGCCGCCAGATTGAAACGCCCAAGCTCTGCCACTGCGAGAAAGGCGCGCAACTGGCGAAGCGTGATGTTCATGCTGCCCGCCCGGTCGTTATCCTGTGGTCAGCAAGATGACTTGGCGGGAACGGAGGTTGCAACCTCCTGCGCGCATTCGACCGCAGGTTTCTTGCCCGCCATCATCAGGCCCACCTCTTCAAGACGGCTGCGATCCGGTGGCACTTCGCCCAGAATCTCGGCATGGCACATGACCAGGATACGGTCGCAGACGGCGAAAAGCTCCTCCAGCTCGGTCGAGATCAGCAGGATGGCGCGACCGGCATCGCGCTGGCGCAACATCTCTTGCAGGATGAACTCGATCGCGCCGATGTCGATGCCGCGCGTCAGCTGGCTGACAAGAATGAAATCCGGGTCGCGTGCCAATTCCCGTGCCACGACCAGCTTTTGCTGGTTGCCGCCGGACAGGTTCCCGATCCTTTCCGTTTCGTCCGGGGTCTTGATACGGAAGCGCCGGATCAACGAACGGGTGTGTTCGGTGATCTGCCGCCTCTGCAACATGCCCCGCCGCGCAAAGGGCGCGGCATCATGGCAATGCAGGATCGCGTTCTCTGCCAGGTTCAGCGGCAAGAGGATGCCCATCTTGTGCCGGTCTTCGGGGACATGGGCGAACGAACGGGCGTTGATCTGGGCCGGACTGAGGCCCGTGATGTCTTGCCCGTCCAGTTCAATCCGCCCGCTTTCCACCGGCAGCAACCCTGCCAGCGCAAGTGCCAGCTCGGTCTGGCCGTTTCCTGAAACGCCGGCAATGCCGACGATCTCTCCCCTCCGGACGGTCAGGTCGACATTCTTCAGGGCTGGCAAACCCAATTCGCTTTGGACGTTCAGGTTGCTGACCGACAGCACCATCTCACCGGGTTTGGATGGGCCGCGCGGCAGTTCCATCAGGACATCGCGCCCGACCATCAGCCGCGCCAGTTCGCGCGGATCGGTGTCCATGACACGTGTCGTATGCACCACCCGACAGTCGCGCATGACACTGATCCGATCCGACACCCGCATCACCTCGTCCAGCTTGTGCGAGATGAAGATGATCGTCTTGCCGTCGCGGACCAGCTCGCGCATCAAAATCAGCAGCCGGTCGGTCTCCTGAGGCGTCAGAACCGCCGTCGGCTCATCCAGGATCAACAGGTCCACGCCGTGAAACAGGACCTTCAGGATCTCGACACGCTGCTGTTCGCCGACCGAAAGATCCTCGATCACAGCGTCGGGACGCACGTCCAGCCCATAGCGGTCGCTGAGTTCGCGGATGCGGGCATGCACGGCACCCATGTCGCGGATCAGACGCAGAGGGCTGCCCTGACCCAGCACATAGTTCTCGGCGACGGTCAGGTTTGGAACCAGCATGAAGTGTTGATGCACCATGCCGATGCGGTGCCTGCGCGCCTCGCGTGGCGAGGACAGGTGAAGCGGTTGACCCTTGTAGGTGATCTCGCCGCTATTCGGACGCAGGATGCCGAAAAGGATGCTCATCAGCACGCTTTTGCCGGCGCCATTCTCGCCCAGAAGTGCGTGGATCTCGCCCTGCTCGACCTCCAGCGTGACGCCATTGCTGACCATGAGGCTGCCGAACGACTTATGGATGTCGTCCATCTTCAGAAAGGGTTGGGCATTCATCATCCTACCTCTCGCCATAGGGCACGCCCAGCTTGCGCGGGGCGAAATTCTTGCCGCGCACGATCACCAGCGCCAGGATGGTCATGACATAGGGCAACACCTGCAGCGCCTGATACGGGATGTTCAGCATCGGCTGGGCCTGAAGCTGCAGTTGCAGCGCATAGAAGACCCCGAAAAGCAGCGAGACAAAGAACGCCCCGATTGGCGACCAGCGGGCAAAGACCACCACGGCCAGCGCGATGAACCCCCGACCCGAGGTCATGCCCTCGACAAACTGGTTGGAGTGGCCAAGCGTCAGGAAGGCTCCGGCAAGGCCCGCCAGCGCGCTGCCGATCACGACAGCACCGTAGCGATAGGCCCCGACACTGCGACCCGCCACGTCCACGGCCTTGGGATGATCCCCCACCGCGCGCAGCGTCAGGCCAAAGCTGGTGCGATACAGCAGGATCGCCGCAAGGATCGCGACGGGTATGGTCGCATAGACGATGAGGTTCTGGCGAAACAGCGCCTCGCCAAGGAATGGCAGATTGCTCAGGACGGGAAGATGCACGGGCTTGGCGATTTCGACCCCCATCCCGGTCGAGACGTAATAGGTCCGGAACAGAAACCCCGTCAGGCCCAGCCCCAGCATGTTGATCGCGGCGCCGACAACGATCTGGTCGGCTTTCACCGTGATCGTGAAAAAGCCGAAGATCAGCCCGAAAATCATTCCGGCCAGAATGCCTGCCGCCAGTCCAAGGGCAAGGTTCCCGCTGGCGAAGGCCGCCGCAAAGCCGCAGAAGGCCCCCGTGGCCATCGTGCCCTCGATCCCGATATTCAGGACCCCTGCCCGTTCCGATATGACCTCGCCAATCGAGGCGAAGATCAGGGGCGTCGCCAGTCGCCAGGCTGCGCCGATCAGGGTCGCGAAGAACCCCAGCGTAATCGCTTGATCCATTGCCTATACCCTCTGTTACCGGTTGCGCCGCAGCTTCAGCGCAGCGAAGGAAACCACCGACAGGATGACGACGCCCTGAATGACCGAGACCAGCACCTGCGGGACCTGCGAGGTGATCTGCATAAGTTCCGAGCCCGAGCGCAGCACGGCGAAAAGCGTGCCCGAGAGAATCGCGCCCAAGGGGTTGTTGACGGCGAGCAGCGCCACCGCGATCCCCTCGAACCCGTAGCCGGGCGAGATGTTCTGGTAGAGGCGGTGGGTGACGCCCGCGACCTCGAACGCGCCGGCAAGGCCTGCCATTGCGCCACTGATGCACATGGCGATCAGCATCTTGCGGCCCGCGTTCATGCCCGCATAGCGCGCCACGTTCGGATTGATCCCGACGACACGCGTCGCATAGCCAGCGCTGGATTTATAAAGATAGATGTAAAGCACCAGTGCCAGAACCAGCGCCACCGCCAGCCCGATATGCAACCGGGTGCCGGGGATCAGGTCGGGGATATAGGCTTCACGGAAAAGGCGCGGCGACTGCGGATAGGCCGCCTTGCTGTCCTTCATCGGGCCAGTGACCAGCCAGCTTGTCCCGATCAGCGCGATATAGTTCATCATGATCGTGGTCACGATCTCGCTGGCGCCGAAGCGGACCTTGAGCCAACCGGCGATCCCGGCCCATAAAGATCCGCCCAACGCGCCCGCCAGCATCACCAGCGGAACATAGATCCAGGCGTCAAGGCCCGAAAAGCTGGTGCCGACCAAGGTCGCCGTGACGGCCCCGGCATAGAACTGCCCCTCGGCCCCGATGTTCCACATGTTGGCACGGAACGCGACACATAGCCCGGCCCCGATCAGGATCAGCGGCACGGCCTTCAACAACACCTCGGACACCGAGCGGAGATCCTGGAAGACCCCAAGCAGCATCACGTTGATCACGTCCCAGCCGTTGAAGCCGCTGATGAAAAGCAGCACGGCGCCAAATGCCAGCGCGATGGCGACGGCAACGATGGGAAAAAGCGCAGCGAGCAGCGCATCGCGCAACGCCTGTGCCGTTCGGCGCAGCGGGTCAGGCCCCGAGAGCCCCCGCCCCGATTGTTCTATCTGCGTCATGAGCAAGAAACTCCCTGCAAGTTATGACGCCGCGACACCTGTCGGTGCCGCGGCCTTCACGTCATTGCGGCATCGTGTCGATCTTGCCCGCCGAGATATCGGCGACGACGGCGGCAACATCCTTGCGAATATCCTCAGGCACGCTCACCTGGGGATTGTCGTCGCGGAAATGGAAGCTGATGACCTTGGGATCCTTGAGACCGAAGGCGACATTGGTGGTCGGAGCATTGCCTTCGCGGATCGCGCGCACCACCTCGACGACACCTTGCGCGTAATCAGCGACGTAAAGCCCCAGGATGTTCTTCGGCGCGACCCCGGTGAAATCGGTATAGATGCTGAAGCTTTTGACCTGATCTCCCGCCTCGGCAATGCCCTGATAGGCCCCGACCGTCGCGCCCGAGGCGTTCGGGACGACAAAATCGGCCCCTTGGGCAATCATGCTGAGCGCGGCTTCCTTGGTCGCTGCGGTATCGGTGAAGTTGCCGATATAGGCTTCGCTGACCTGGAACTCCGGATTGACGCTTTTCGCCCCTGCCTTGAACCCCGCGAAGGCCTGCTGGATCGGCGGGATCTCCATGCCGCCGATCAGTCCGGCTTTCTTGCCCATCTTCGCCGCAATGACCCCCATCAGGTAGAAGGGCTGGCTGGTATCGGTGTTCAGGCCGATGACATTGCCTTCGTGAATGTCACTGGACGAGATCAGGAAAATGGTATCAGGAAAATCCGGTGCCACGTCCAGCGCGGCATCCTGCAGTTCGAAGCCGTGGCCCAGGATGATCTGATAGCCTTGGCTTGCATAGTCGCGGAACGCTTTCTCGAATGAGGCCGGGTTCTGTTGCAGCTCGACATAGCTGACCTTCGCGCCGAGTTGCTCTTCGACGCCTTTCAGCGCGTTGTATCCGATGCGGTTCCACCCCTCCTCGGACACCGAACCGGGGACCAGCAGGCCCATCTTGAACTCATCAGCCATGGACGCGCTCGCACCCAGGCTAAGCGCGGCCACTCCGATAGCTCCCGCAAGAGCCGTGTGCCGAAAATCGAACAGATTCATATTGCCACTCCCCGTTAAAATCGTTCTCCCGCCGGATTTCTTCCTGTTTCGGGGCAGGCGGCTGATGGGTAGCGGCGTTCAGGATCATTGCCCGTTCACCCTGTAAGGATGCCCAGCACCCTCCCAGGCGATCCGATCACTGCAAGGCGAAGCCCGCGCCGTGTTCCCATCCCAGCCGAACGGAGCAAGTCCGCCCGACCGTCTCCATCCCCTTGGCCATTCCGGTCAATTCAAGGGTAAGTAGCGCGGAATTATTTGGGCAAATTCATTATTATCATCAATTATGAAGATATTCGAAACTATCTGATTGGGGCTGTGCGTCAGAATGAGGGGCACCGGTCCTCCTTGTGTGGAATTCCAAGGCGGAAAGTAGGCAAGGCTCGTTGCATAGTGTATCCGCATTTTTATTCACTTATGCGGATCACCAAGGCGGCGCCTTCCACGTTCCTCTGCGGATCCTCCCGTCTGACTGGGTATGTTCGAAAGCAGTGAATTTCCGCGCGGAGGCGCTGGGTTCGCCCCCATCGATGGCGTAATGTCGCAACCACTCCTGCCTTCGCGCACAAGCGACTTCAAAATTGCCAGTTGGCAATTTTCCTAAAGCGGGTTCTTCTCAGCATAGCTACGAAAGAATGCAAGGAAAGCGCGATCGGGATCTCTTGCTGGCTCCCTCCCCGCGGCCCAGGCGCGCCACTCACCCTCTACGAAGTAGATGTCATAGCCAGGGTGGCGAAGACGCGCCGTCTCATACGTCGAAGTATGAAGCGGGACCCCGCGGGAATCCAGCCAGGCCGGACGGGGCCGAACTTCCGGTGCAGGTTCGACCGAGACATGTTCGGTCTTGCCCTCGACCCGGACCCGCCGGCCTACCTTGGAGAATTGCAACGCCCGATCAGCGGCGCCCGATGCATCGCCGTCCTTTCGCCACCAGCGAAGTTCGACATGTGTCACCGCCCTGCCCGTCTTGATCGCCACGATCTCGACCATGAAATCCGAAAGCGCGTTCACTTCGGCCACCGCGGGATCGATGGCCCGCAACTTGAGGTTCGACCAGCTGGTCAGCTTGCCCTTGGGAACCCCCATGATGCCACGCAGTGCTTCCAAGGTGAACTTCTCGGACGCCTTCCAACGAAGATTCCCGCGCTTTTGCACCATCTCATAAAGCGTCAGCGCGTATTTCGACGACAATGCGAACATCACTTCACGCTGCAGGCGCGCAAAGACCTGACTGTTGCGAATGATTTTTCGCAAGCGCGCCGGAATCTCGTATTCCAACAGGCCGTCAGCGCGTCCACTTTCCAGGTTACCGCCGAGCAGTTGCACTCGCTCGACCGCGGGCTCCCCGTCCCAGATCACCGCGACCTTGACGATAGCTGACATCAGACGTTCAAGGCTATCGCCCACCCGGTCATTCGAGTTATGACTGCCCCGCAGGACCGATTTCGCAATCAGATGCGTTACCGGTTTGTCGATCGCATCCCAGGCATTCTCCAGAAGCTGGTTGTAGATCCTTCGGTCGTTGAGGCTAAGCGGAGTGACCTCAATCAGATCAACCAGCTCTCCGGGCTTGATGAGGCTCTCGGCATTCGGTCTTGCCTCAATCGTGCGAATTTTGCCCTCAGCCATATCCGTTACCTCACAACCCTTACGTTTGTATCGCTGATGAGGTAAGATTTCAACTAGGTTGATAGTTCGCCAGGCAACCTCACCCAGAATGTAAGGCAAGTCGGCGGGCATGGCAGGCAAGTGATTCGCAGTGTCTTGCTTTTAAAAGAGAAAAATCAGGCATTCGACCACAGATTACGACGCACCCGATCTGTAAGGTTTTGCACCTCCCCGAAAGGTAAGGCAATCTCGCCCGATTCGTAAGGAATCTCGCCCAAGAAGTAAGGCAAATCATCCCAACAAGTATGAGGACGGAGAATTTTGGCATGAGATTCAATGGTTTCATCTAGATGAATCTGGAATCTTATGAATCCGAACAAACATGGTTGTTCATACTATCCACAGAAAGGAAGGATCCTTCTTAGGGCTGCGCTCCAAACCTTACAAATTGGGCGCTGGAACGCGCGTCCTACCGTGTTAATGGCTTATCGTGGCGAACCTCGCATCTGCAAAGGCCCAATCGGAAACTATCGGCTTTTCCTCCATTCATGTCCGAAATCCGAACTTTACCCGTTCTTGCGGTTGCGACATACTCTCGCAAACTGCACATAAGTCAGGCCATCATGACACCAGTCCTCCCCCCCGTGACGTTGGATGAACTTGGCGTACTCAGCCGCCGCGCAACGACGGTAATCGAAAGATTGCGCGAACGCGTCTTTGCCCCCGGCACACAAAAACGTCTGGACCTGATCTACAATGTTCGCACAGCCGCCGAAATGGTCGGGAGGTCGGAGAAGGCAATCCGCGACGCGGAAGCTGACGGTCGCTTGCCCGAGCCTGCAAAGGACGAAGCAACGGGTCGCCGCAACGGCTACTCTCTGGCCGAGGTCAACCGGATGCGGGAGGTTTTCGGAACCTTGCCCCATCGCACGGCCGAGGATCCCCCGCTGATCCTGGCGGTTCAGAACTTCAAGGGCGGCGTCGGCAAATCAACGGCTGTCGTCCACCTGGCGCAGTATTTCGCATTGAAGGGCTACCGGGTCTGCGTCGTCGACTGCGATTCCCAGGCTTCGACAACGGCGGTGTTCGGGCTCAATCCCGATGTCGACATCGACGAAGAAGAAGACACGCTCTATCCCTTTCTGCAGCACGGGGGGCCGAAGACCCTGCATTATGCCTTGCGTGCGACCTATTGGCCGGGAATCGCGCTGATCCCCGCCAACCTTGGCCTTTATGATGCCGAGTATGAGTTTGCCGCCCGCATGGCCCGTGATCCGGCATTCATCCTGGATCGCCTACGTGAAGGGGTTGCTTCAATCGCCGACCAGTTCGATATCGTTCTGCTGGACCCACCACCTGCCTTGGGGATGCTTTCGCTGTCGGTGCTGCGCGCAGCCAACGCTTTACTAATCCCCGCGCCCCCGAACAACATCGATTTCGCCTCCACTGCCCACTTCCTGAAGATGATGGAGGCCACTTTGGCTGAACTCGCGCGCCACGGCGGGCAGCGCGAATACAGCTTCATCCGGATCCTGACCAGCAAGATGAACGATCAGAAATCGGCGCATCAGGCGATCAAGCGGATGATGGATGCGGTGTTCCCGCAGGATATGCTGAGCGCGGTGTTGAAGGACTCGGCGGAGATCGACAATGCAACAGCAAATCTGATGACCGTTTATGAGCTGACCGGTCCCGCCAGCAGGACCGAGACGCATAAGCGCTGCCGGGCCTATCTTGATGCCGTGGGGCGCGAGGTCGAGTTGCTGGCCAGAAAGACCTGGCCCAGCCATCATCAAAACCTGCGTAAGGAGGGGCTGCTGTGAGCAAGCGACACAATGCGATTTTTGACGACGTCCTGAAAGACATTTCTGACGGGGCTGGGGCGGAGAAGGCCGGGACCCGCTTTCTGAAGCGTTCGAATGCGCTTGCCGAAAGTGGTGAACGTGAAGAGAAGCTGCTGCGCTGGGTGGATCCCGAGCGGTGCGCCATGTGGCATCGGCACAACCGTGCCTATGATTTGCTGAACGAGGGTAACTGCCGTGACCTGATCGACAGCATCCGCGCGCAGGGCCAACAGGAATTTCCCGCGATCGTGCGCAGGCTGTCGGCGGGGCAGGAGGCGGAGTACGAGGTCATCTGCGGAGCGCGGCGCCATTTCGCGGTGTCATGGTTGCGCGCGAACAATTATCCGCAATTTCGGTATCTGATCGAGGTTCGCGATCTCAGCGATGAAGAGGCATTCCGCCTCGCCGACATCGAGAACCGGGATCGGGCCGATCTGTCTGATTATGAGCGGGCGCGGGATTACCTTCAGGCGCTTGAGCTTTATTATGGCGGCAAGCAGAAGGCGATGGCGGCCCGGTTGGAAGTCTCGGAGGCGTGGTTGTCGCGCTATCTGTATCTGGCCCGCTTGCCAGAGGAAGTGGTTCAGGCCTGGCCGCAGATCACCGACCTGAAAGAACTTCACGCGAGGGGTCTGCGCCCGCTTCTGCAAGAGGCAGGCGATAGGGTGCTGGCTGAAGCCCGGTCAATTGCCACTCAGCAGATTGAAGGACGAGCGGGGCAGGGGGCGCTTATCCCGGTGTCGAAGGTGCTGCATCGTCTTCAGGTCGCCGCGAATGGTGAGAAACCAGCGCCCGAGCGGCGCACGTTTGGTGAAGCCAAAGATGCGCAAGTCACGATGCAACGTCGCGGCGACAAGATCCGGCTGGAGTTCAAAAGCGACATCTCCGAAGCCACGCTGCGGATCGCGCTTGACGAGTTCCTTCGAAGCGAGATCGTAGCGAAGTAGGGGAATTGCCAATTGGCAATTTTCGGTTTTGCCGGGGCCAAGAATGTACCGCGTGGTGTGCGGTCAGCGAGTTGACGTCGTGAGGACATCACCATCGCGGCGTCCTGCGATCTATTAATGGCTGTGTATGCACCGAGAGCATGCCGCGATCACCTTAGTTTCCTCATCTCATCTCCTTTTTCGCCACTCACGCTTGGGCGGCGCGTTGCTTTGCCTGTCGAGCCTTTAGCGGTGGCCTGCGATATGCGAGTCGAGGGGTAGGGGTTCTTGTCTCGGTGCACTGGCTTTGGGCGCTGAAGCTGTGGGAATCGAAGCCGTTGACGATGCTGGGTTTGATTCTGGTGCTTCTGGCCCTGCGTTTGCTGAGGTTTCTGCCCCGGGCGGGCCGGAGCGCGGCGCGGCGCGCGGGTGCGTGATCCGCTGTCGCAACCTACCTCCGCCGCATCACCGATCC
>NZ_JAVRQI010000026.1:0-39297 GCF_031854425.1 Paracoccus broussonetiae
TCCCCTGCCATTCTGCGATCGAGGCATGCGGCTCCATCGCGGCACTGGCATGGCCCTCTGTCGCATAGGTCAGATCGACGCAATGGGCGGCCTGGGCCATCGCCTCCTCGAGATCGCCCAGCACGACAGGTTTGCGGGCGGGGTGATATTCCGAGCTTTCCGGATCAAGGGGCACCTTTGGCGCGGATTCGTAGTCGATCCGCAAGGTGTGCGCCGCATGGCGGGCCTGCTCGAAGGTTTCGGCGACGACCAGCGCGACGGGCTGGCCGTAATATTCCACCTCGCCCACGTTCTGCACCGGCGCCTGCCCTGCCGTCCCCTGTGCCGGGCGCCGCAGCATAAGCTTGTCGGCAAAAACTCCCAAAACGCCCGGCATCGACCGGATTTGGTCGTCATGCAGGCGAAACACCTTGCCCTGCGCAATCTTCGCCGTGACAAGCACCCCCTCGGCGCAGTTTTCCGGACGATATTCGGCGGCATAAGTGGCCGTCCCCGTTACCTTCAACGCTGCTTCCGGACGATCGAGCGGCTTGCCAATGATGCCCTGCCGGGTCTCGTCCCAATGCGCCGATATCGTTGCAAAATCATTCTGTTGATTGGCAGGGCGTGGATGAGGAAATGAGAGAAGATCAAGACGGCCCCCGGACACGAGGTGAGAACTTCCCCGGCTATCAGCATGAGGCGGGCGACAGAGCATTTGTCGTGGCACAGCACTTCAACGATTTCGTTCAAGAGCATCTGACATGCGCACGCATGATCTGTGCATTCCACAGATCATTCTGCACTTCATCAATAGCAGCTAACGTATCCTGCAGTTCATTGAAGACAAATGAGACGATTTCTGGCCACGGCAGCGATTTTTTCATGAAGGGATGGCTACTCCCCTACGGATTGGACCGCAATGAACTCGTGAACGAGGGTTTGGCCAGAGGACGATTACAAGTCACCTGAAAAGATAGTTTGAGGGGCCCTTGACCTGATCACTTTGCAACTGCCTCTCCACTACATCAAAGGCGAACCGACGTCCTACGGCGTGGTGTTCTTCACCTCGAGAGGCGATCTTTGCCAGAAGCAACCCGCACCTTCCCCAAGCAGGTTGGCTAAGAGTTCAATCTTCTGATGCGACTTTGCTGACGGACCAGGTCATCGGCGACAATCAGGCGTCCGTAGTGAGTAATCGGGCTCAACGCGGTTCTGCCCCCCTGACGTGCGCGGGGCGGCGATCCCGGACGCGAGGTCGGCGCCCAGCGCTGAGGCAATACAGGTATTCGCCTGTCTCTCCTCCCGCAGAAGAAAGGCTTTACCAGTACTGACATATTATCCGAGTGCCGCCTTGCCGAAGAACATCATCGCTGCAACGCTTGTCAGAACCAGCATCAGGCTGAACTGCAGGGAGGAGGCCTCGGCTACGAAGCCGATCATTGCAGGGCCGAGCAGAATGCCCGCATAGCCCATCGTCAGCACACGTGACAGCGAACGCCCGCCATCGGCGGCACCAAGGCGACCAGCCGTCGAAAAGATCAGCGGAATGATGTTCGACATACCCAGCCCGCAGAGGATCAGCGCCACAAAAACGGCTAAAACACTGTCCGACAGCAACAAGCCCGCAAGCGAGACCGTCACCAGCGCCGTTCCCAGCGCGAAGAGCCGCAACGGACCCAAGACCTGATTGACGCGGTCGCCCGCCAGCCGTCCCGTCAGCATGGCTGCAGCAAAGACACCGTAACCCGCTGCCCCCGTGCTTTCTGTTGTTCCCAATACGCGCACCAGATAGACCGCCGACCAGTCCATGATCGCACCCTCGGCTAGAAAGATCACGAAGGCGAGCAACCCAAGCCGCAACGCGCTCAGACCGGGCTTCGCAGCCGCGGACCGGTGGTCAATGGTCGCATTGTGGTCGGGCGCAGGAGACGTGCGCAGGAATGTCGCCGCGGCGATCGCGAGAATGATGCAGCCTGCGCCCAGAAGGATTGAGGAACTTCCCATTCCCCCCCGCGCCAACGCGGCATAGGCCATGGCCCCCGCCAGCGTGCCGCCGCTGAACATGGCGTGAAGCGTGGACATGATCGGCCGCTTGGCCCGCGCCTCGAGATCGGCAGCATGGCTGTTCATCGAGACATCGAGCGCGCCGAAGGCCGCGCCGCACAACCCCGCGATCACCATCGCCACGCCGAACTGGGCGGCCGTGGCGACCAAGGCGATCCCCATTCCGAAGAGGCCGACCGCAAGCGTGGCAAGGCGAGCGGCCCCGATGCGCGCGATCATCTGCGGCGTGCGGTTCATCGCGAGGATGGCACCCGCCGCAAAGCACAGGAGTACAATGCCGATGCCGCTTTCGTCCAGCGCCGCGCGGCGACCCGGGGCGGGCAGGTTCGCGCCCCAGGTACCGATGCCGAAGCCACCGGCAAGAAAACACGCGCCAAGAGTGATCCGTGCCGTCGAATAGCCAGTCAATTCTTGTGCCTCAATGGATCAGATCTTCAAAGAGTCTCTTCATTTCGGCAGCCACTTGGAAACTGTCGTCCTGATGCTGTCTGCGGCAGAAAAGCTCGCCGCTCCACCACCCGACATACCCAGTTGATTTCACCGCATCCACCCATTCGCGCAAGTTCAGCACGCCCTCACCCGTCGCCACGTCGCGCAGCACACCTTCGTCCGGAATGCCGCCAAAATGGGGGCGCGAGTCGCACAGATGGACGCCGTAGATCAGGTCCCTGTCGATCAACGCCACATCTTCCGGCCTGTCGCCCGACGCATAACAATGCCAGAAATCGACCACCAATTTCAGGTTCGGCCGCCCGGCACGGTCTAGCAGTTCAAGTTGGTCCGCTATCCTGTTCAGCGGGCACCATGCCAGCGCCTCGAAATAGAGAATTAGCCCCTTTTCAGCTGCCATGCCGGACAGACGGGCAAGATTGGCGGCGGTGATGCGCATCTGCTCGTCGCGCGACAGCCCAAGCGTGCCGCGATAAGCCGCGACCGGTTGTCCCGCCGCATGGGCTTGGACCGCCGACAGCGACACCGGCCCGGTAATCGCCTGCACACCCTTTGCGCCAGCAAGTTCGGCCAGATGGAAAAGCTCCGCGGCATCCTGCATCAGCGCCGCCCGATCCGCCCCGTGCCGTTCGATGTCCAGAAGAAAGCCAATGCCCGGAATGTTGAAAGGACGCAGGCGCTCGGCAAGCTCGGTCTCCGACCAGCCTGCGGCAAGGAAGGCACGCATCTTGGCAGCCGAAAGTTCGATCCCGTCATAACCCAGATCGCGCGCAATCTTCAGGTCCATGGCCATGGTCCCATTCCGTGCGATCAGAGAATGCAGGACAATCTGTTGGTCTGAAGGGGTCACGTTGGCCTCCGGTTGCGATGTCTCGGCCAACTCTCTCGTGCGGGTGCGCTGCGGGCAATTTCGCAGCGCGGTGAATCCTGACGCATTCTGACGCAATCCACGCATCTGGCTGCGTCAGGACAATCGGGCTTGCGAAATTGTGCCAAGGCACCCTCATCCGCTTAACTCCGGTATCAGAGCGGAAAGGATGCACGGGATGACAGAGGCGGATTACATCATCGTCGGCGGCGGATCGACCGGTTGCGTCATGGCCTCGCGCCTCAGTGAGGATCAGGATGCCCAAGTCGTCCTGCTCGAGGAAGGACCGCGCGACCGCAATCCCTACATCCATATCCCTGGCGCCTATTACAAGACCGCGCAAGGCCCGCTCTTGAAGCGCATGCCGTGGGAGCCGACGGACGCCCAGAACCGCGAGGAACAGCCGACGATGGTTCAGGCCAGCGTGCTGGGCGGCGGCTCTTCGGTCAATGCGATGATCTATATCCGCGGCAATCCCGACGATTACGCGATGTGGGAGAGTCTTGGCGCGACCGGCTGGGGCTATGGCGATGTCCTGCCCTATTTCCGCAAGGCCGAAGCCAACAACCGCTTCTGCAATGAGGTGCATGGCATCGACGGGCCGCTCGGTGTCTCTGACATTGACCATATCCACCCCCTGACCCGCGCGTGGTTGCAGGCCTGCCAGCAAAAGGGGTTGCCACTGAATCCGGATTTCAACTCGGGTGATCAGGCGGGTTGCGGGCTTTACCAGATCACCGCGCGGAACGGGCGGCGCAGCAGCGCTGCGGTGGCATATCTGAGGCCCGCTAGGAAGCGGCGCAACCTGACGGTCACGACCGGGACAAGAGTCCAACGCATCCTGATCGAAAAGGGCCGCGCGGTAGGCGTCGAGTATGTCACGGGCGGCAATGTCCGGACTCTCCGTGCGCGACGCGAGGTCATTCTGTCGGCCGGGGCTATCAACACGCCAAAGCTACTGATGCTGTCGGGGATCGGGCCTGCCAAGGAACTCCGCCGCCACGGGATCGCGGTCACTCATGACCTGCCCGGCGTGGGCCAGAACCTTCAGGACCACATCGAGATCTCGCTGATTTACCAGTTGAACGGACCCCATAGCTACGACAAGTACAAGAAGCCGCATTGGAAGGCGCTGGCGGGCCTCAACTACCTGCTGTTCAAGGGCGGCCCGGCGGCGTCGAACCTGATCGAGGGCGGGGCGTTCTGGTGGGCCGACCGCACCGAGAAGCATCCCGACATGCAATATTTCATGGTCGTCGGTGCCGGGATCGAGGAAGGGGTCGAGGCGGTACCCGGTGGCAATGGCTGCACGATCAACCTTGGCCAGATCCGCCCGCGCTCGCGCGGCGAGGTGCGGCTGACCAGCGCCGACCCGGCGATGCATCCGCGCGTGATCCCGAATTACTTCGGCGATCCCCAGGATCTGGAAACGATCACCGACGGCACGCTTTTTGCGTTGGAATTGATGGAGCAATCCGCCATCAGCCGCTATGTCGCGCGCCGCCAACTGCCCGAGGCGGGCCCCATTACCCGCCAGCAGGTGCGCCGGTTCTGCCAGACCGCGGCCCATGCCGCGCTGCATCCGGCGGGCACCTGCCGCGCGGGCCGCGACGACATGGCCGTGGTAGATCCCGAACTGCGCGTCCACGGCATCGACGGGCTGCGTGTCGCCGATGCCTCGATCATGCCGACACTGATCTCGGGCAATCCCAATGCGGTCTGCATCATGATCGGCGAAAAGCTCGCCGACATGATGCGTCGCGCCTGATCCCCAACGAGGAATGAGCACATGACCCTGAGACTGGTGGCCTTTGGCCTAGCGGCGCTGTCGGCCACGATGGCCGTGGCGGGCGAAGAAGCGGTGACCGTGGAGCGGGCCGACAAGCGGATCGCGGGCATCCTGAACCGGCCTGACGGCATCGAGAACCCGCCCATCGTGCTGATGCTGCACGGCTTCACCGGCTCAAAGAACGAATTCACCGTTGCGGGAACCGAGACGGGCCTTTTCACCCTGATGGCAGAGGAGCTCGCCAAGGCTGGAATCGCCTCGCTTCGGATCGATTTCGCCGGATCAGGCGAAAGTTCGGGAACGTGGGAGCAGACGACCTTCTCGGGGCAGATTGCCGATGCGGTCGATGCCTTCGACTATCTTCAGATCATGCCGGGTGTCGATGCCCACCGCATTGGCATATTGGGCTATAGTCAGGGCGGACTGGTCGGCGCGCATCTGGCGGCCGCCCGCCCCGAGACGCGTGCGGCGGTGCTCTGGGCACCTGTCGCCAATCCGATGGCGACCTATGCGACCATCATGGGCAAAGAGAAGGTGGCCGAGGGCCTTGCCGCCGCCAGCGACCAGCCCGTCACCGCCAGCCTGTCATGGGGTGGGGAGACCACGCTGAATGGAGCCTTCTTCCACGAATTGCCAGAGGCGTCGGCGGCGGGGGCGCTTGCATCATACTCCGGCCCGCTCCGGGTGATCGCCGGTCGGAACGAGACCATCGTTGCCCCACAACCCTATCCTGCGCAGCAATTGCTTCGCTATCACACGGGGATCGAGGACCTCGTCCTTCTCGATTCCGACCATGATTTCGGGGCCGGGACATCGGACGCGCTGGTCCGGGCCGAGCTTGCGCCGCAGACTGTCGAGTGGTTCCGCGACAACCTTTGACAAGGGCGGGCCCGACCAGGGCCCGCACCGTGATCAGACGGTGATCTCGATCAGGGTACCGTCGGGGGCGGCGATCGTCGCCTCGAAATAGCCGTCGCCGGTCCAGCGCGGCCCCGAGAGCAATAGCCCCATCGCGGCAAAGTCCCCGGCCTTGTCGCGAACCGCCTGCTCGCTGCCAAGGGCCAGCGCGACATGCGCCCAGCCCTCGGCTTCGGGCGGGGCCGCGACGATCCAGGGGCCCGTCATCAACTCGATCCGCGCCCCCTCGGGCAGGCTCAGGAAGACCGAGCGGAAGCCCGGCCGGTTGAGGCTGGTATATTCGGACGACGCCGCGGCGCCAAAATGCCGGCACCAGAATTCGGCTGCGCCCGCGAGGTCACGGGTCCATAGCGCGACATGCTCGATCCGCATCGCTCAGACCCCGGTGCTGTCGGCAAGGGCGCGGACGCGGGCGGCAGCCTCGGCCAGTCGCGCCTCGGGCAGGGAGCCATCGGCCACGGCGGAGAGGATGCGCGCGCGGATGTCCCGAAGGTCGTTCGCGGCCGACAGAAGCAGCAGGTCCGATCCCGCTGCCAGCGCCGCGACGGCCGCGCCTGCCACGTCCCGCTCGCCCCGCAGGGTGCCGATGGCGTCCAGATCGTCGCTGACAACCAGCCCGGCAAAGCCCATCCCGCGCAGAGCGGCAATGGTCGGGGCGGAGAGCGAGGACGGCATCACCGGGTCCATCCCCGGCACCAACGCAGGGCCGGTCATCATCGCCCGCGCGCCGGCATCGATTGCTGCACGCATCGGGATCATTCCCGGATCCAGATCCCCGGCCCTGCCGCTGACCGTCGCGACCTCGATAGCCGGGTCGCCGTCGATGTCGTGATGTCCAGGAAAATGCTTGGCGCAGACGACGACGCCCGCCTTCTCGACACCCCGGATAAATGCGGCGCCGATACGCGCAACTTGATCCGGATCGGTCCCAAGCGTTCGGCCCGTGAGCCACGGATTGCGGCCCGTTACTACGTCCAACACCGGGGACAAGAACATCGTCACCCTCATCCCGCGCGCAGCAGCGGCAATGTCGAAGGCGATGCACTCGATCTCTGCCGTAGAGGTCGAGTTCAGGTCAACCGGCAGTTCCGCGACCAGACCGTGAAGTCGGCAGATGCCTCCGGGTTCCTGATCCAATGCGATCAGCGCGGATCCGGCGCGGTCGCGGATCTGCTGGGTCAAGTTGCAAATGACATCGGCAGTCTCGGTTGCACGACGCGCCTCGGACATGGCGCGGCCGACATATTCGTCGCGAGTCTCGCCGATCAGAAAGGCGCGCCCGCCCTCGTCGAGAAACCGCGCCAAGGGATCAGTCAGGGTAAGATCGTCAATCGCGGGCAAGAGGACGGCATAAGCGTCAAAATTGGGGTTTGTCATGGGTATCCGTAGCAAAAGTAAGCGGGCCAAGCCCGTGGTTGCGCAAAGCCTCGTCAAGCGCTGTTCCTGCGGCGACGGATGAGGCGATGGCAGCGGCGACCTCGGGGCCGACCAGGGTCGTCAGCCCCGCGATCAGCGTCTGCGGGGCCGAGAGATGCGCGGCGCAGGCGGCAGGATCGGGGCGGATGCCCTCGACGCAGCGCCGGGCCAGGATGCGCGCGGCACTGGAGATCATGCCGATGCTGGTCAGCAGGCAATGCGCGATCAGCGGCTCGAAGGGATTGCGCTGCAACTGCCCCGACTGCGCGGCCATCCCGACCGAGGCATCGGCCCCGGCGACATGGATCGCTACTTGATTGATCATTTCCGGGATGACCGGGTTCATCTTGCCCTCAACCAGCGGCGAGCCGTGTTGCACGGCTGGCAGGATGATTTCACCCAGCCCCCCGCGCGGACCACAGGAGAGCAGGCGCAGGTCGCTGGCGATCTTGGACATGGTCAGCGCCAAACCGCGCAGCATGGCCGAGAATTGCACCAGATCGGCGGTGCTCCACGCGGCCGAGACCAGATCCTCGGCCCGGCGCAGCGGCAATTCGGTCAGGCGCTGCAATTCGGCAATCACCGCATCGGCAAATTCGGGCTGGGCGGTCAGGCCGCTGCCGACCATGGTGCCGCCGAGGTTCAGCCCGGCCAAAGCCTGCGAGGCGGGCGAGATCCGCGCGCCCTCTTGCCGCAGCGCGCTGCCGAATGCGGCAAATTCCTCACCCAAGGTCATCGGTACGGCGTCCTGCAGATGGGTGCGGGCAAGCTTCAGGATGCCCGCGAATTCCTGCCCCTTGGCGGCAAAGGCGTCCGCGAGATCCCGGATGGCCGCTTCCAGCCCCGGCGCGGCCTGCATCAAGGCGATGCGCAGTGCGGTGGCATGGACATCTGTCGTCGATTGTGACCGGTTCACATCGCGGACCGGGTGCAAATGCTCGTATTGGCCGCAGGCATGGCCCATCAGTTCCAGCCCGCGATTGGCGATGACCTCATTCATGTTCATATGGCTCGAGGTGCCGCCGCCGCCCTGAAACACGTCGACAATGAACTGGCCGGCATGCTGGCCCGCCATCAGCTCGTCACAGACCCGGCCGATCACCTCGGCCTTGCGCGCCGAAAGCTTTCCCAGACGGTGATTGGCCATCGCCGCCGCCTTCTTGGTCAGAGCCATGGCATGGATCAGGGGCGAAAGCGCCTCGATCTGCATGCCCGACACCGGGAAATTCTCGGCGGCGCGCAGCGTGTTGATCCCGTAAAGCGCCTCGCCCGGCAGCTTACGGCTGCCCAGCTCGTCCGTTTCGGTCCGGGTCCATGATCCTTCGGAGATCATCGCGAAACCTGTCAGCCCTGCGGGTGCAGTTCGACCGCGAGCCAGACCGAGTCGGTATCGGCATAGTAGCGGTGCCAGGGATAGGTCCACGCGCTCGGGCCGGTGACGCGGCAGAACGGGTCATGCGAATAGCCGATCGGCATCACAACATCCTCGTATAGCGTCGCGGCATCGCGTTCGCGGAACTTCTGCATCCGGCCAAGGCCGTGGATCTGGGTATGCACCTCAAGGAAGGGGTGCTCGTTATGGATGAAGCAGTCGGTATCGCCCGGCGACCACCACAGGTTCAGCTTCAGCTCGAACTGCTGCGGCGCCTCGGCGGTCTTGCGTTCATTGGTGAAGACATGGGCATCGGTCGTCACCATGCCGATGCTGTCCTGGGCCGAGATGAACAGCGGCGTGTCACGCGGAAAGCTCTTGATCCGGTTGCCAAGCCAGTCCCAGCCGCGAAACATGCAGCCGCCGAGATTGGTGGCCTGACGCACCTTGATGATCGCCGCGCGCTCGGCCGACATGATCGTCCCGCCCTTGAGCCAGGTCGATTTCCAAGCCGGGACGACGCCCGGATGGTCGGTGCCGGTCACCATGGGCTCGGGGCTCAGGTTGACGACGATGGCATCCTCGACGGCAAAATCGCGGGCGTTTTCAACAAGCTTCGCCAGAATGAAGTCATCGGCAAAGGCAAGGTCTCGAGTCTGGTTGTACATGGCGGGCGCCTTGATCGGGTTCTGTTGCACCCAAGACAGCACGGAACCATGGCGCAAACCATTGCGCGACAGATGTAAAACTGACGCAGACTGACGCGGAAAAATCCGCCCCCCGCGTCAGGCCGGTTTGATCATGTCGGGGCTTTCACCCAGATACTCGCGCGCCTCGCGCGGGATCGACGGGTCGTTCATGTCAAGCGTCGTCGTCGACTGCAATTCGGCCCGGCTCAGGAGCCCGGCCTTGCGATAATGCAGCACCGCCCGGGTCGAGAAGGGCTGGCGGAACATGGTCGCCGCCACCCCGCTGACGATGCCGAACATGAAGCGCTTCGAGCTGCGCTGGACATTCGAGAAGATGCCGAAGGTAAATTCGTTCCGCTGCACGGTCTCGAAGTCGATGGTGAAGACCCTGTCCTCCACCGGGAAGGTGAAACCGTGGTACTTGAAGATGTATTCGGTCCGGGCCGGATTGTCGTAGCTCGGAAAGCGTTCGATGTAATAATGGTTCAGAAAATCGCCGTTCTGGAAGATGCAGAAGGCCGAGCGCAGGATCTTGCGCGAATAGATCGAGGAATATTGGTAGCGGTCATAGCAGCCGACATATTCCCCCATGTCGATCTTGGTCGAGACGGCGACCGTGTCGAGAAAGCGCACGACCTGCGGCGCGCGGCGCAGATGGTCCAGCACGTCAAAGAAATTGCCGTCGACCAAAGCGCGGAAATGCTCATGCTCGGCGAAAAGCACGTCGGGGCCAAGGCCGAAGTAATTCGCGATGACACGGATATTGCCCGATGAGGGCATGTGCCGCCCGGAAAGATACTTGTTGAACTGCTGCCGGTTGATCCCAAGCTTGCGGCAGATCTGCGAGATCGACCCCTGCCGGTCGCAGAGCAGCCGCAGATTGGCAGCGAAATTGGTCATCTTGTCGTCACTGCCGGCCGTTTCACTCATCATCCCATGCCTTCGCACTCGGTGCGTCAGTTTGCGCCATGATTCATAGCGATGCGAAATTGCGACAAAATCGTCAAGCCCGCAGCATCAGGGAAAGTGAAATCAGACTTGCACCTGACCAAGATCGGTGCAGCCAACCAGACGGGGAATGCGATGAAACTTACCGGTGGCCAGGTCGTGGCAAAGGCGCTGAAGGATTACGGCGTGGAATATGTGGCGGGCGTTCCGGGCCACGGCATCTGGGCGCTGTTCGACGCCTTCCTGCAGGAAGGATCAGAGATTCCCTTCATCCAGGTCATGCATGAGCAAAGCGCCGTGCATATGGCGGATGGCTATTTCCGCGCCTCGGGGAAACCGATGGCCTGCTCGACCTCGGTCGGGCCGGGTGCGGCGAATACGATCATCGGCCTTGCCACCGCCTATTGCGACTCGACCGCGGTGTTCTACGTCTCGGGCTCGCCCCAGACCTACATGCAGGGCCACGGCACCATGCAGGAGCTGGAGCGCCAGCAGGACAATGCCTTCCCCCGCATTACCGAGCAGGTGACAAAACGGGCATGGCAGGCGCAATCGACCACGGCGCTGCCGACGATCATGCACCGCGCCTTCAACGAAATGCTGACCGGCCGCCCCGGCCCGGTCCATGTCGAGGTGCCGATGGATGTGCAGGTCGAGGCCGCAGATGTGACGATCCACCCGCTGGAGAAGCGGATGCCGCTGGGCGTCGCCCATCCCGACCCCCGCGCCATTCAGGCGGCGGTCGACCTGCTGCTGGGCGCGCGGCGTCCGGTCATCGTCGCCGGGGGCGGCGCGATCACTGCAAATGCCTCGGCCGAGTTGACCGCGTTGGCTGAACGGATCGGGGCCGCCGTTTCGATCACCTGGAACGGTAAGGGCGCGATAGCCGAAGACAATGAGCTTTTCATCGGTGCGGTCGGGCAGACCGGCACGACCTGCGGCAACAAGATCACCGCCTCGGCCGATGTTGTGATCTCGGTCGGTTGTCGCTTCACCGACTGGTCGGCCTCGTCCTATGCCAAGGGCGTCTCCTTCAGCTTCCCTCCCTCCAAGCTCATCCACATCGACCTTGACCCGCGCGAGATCGGTAAGACCTATCCGACCGAAGTCGGCATTGTCTCGGACGCCAAGATTGCGCTGGAGCAAATCCTTGCCGCGATCCCGGCCGAGGATGGCCAAAAGTTGCGGGCGCGGAATGCCGATTTCCATGCCGATGTCGCACAGGCCAAGGCCGATTGGCGCGCGCTGGTCGAGCCGCGCGAGTCTAGCCGCGAGACGCCCTTTACCTCGCAGCGGCCGCTGGTCGCGCTGCGCAAGGTACTGCCGCGCGACGGGATCGTCGTTGTCGGTTCGGGGAATACCCAAGGCTCCGTGAAGCAAAGCTTCCCGGTCTACCTGCCGCGCACGCATCTGACCTCGGGGTCCTACTCGCCGATGGGCTGGGCGGTTCCGGCGGCGATGGGCGCGAAGCTTGCCTGCCCCGATCAGAAGGTCGTGGCGATCGTCGGCGACGGCGATTTCATGATGTCGCTGCCGGAAATGGGCACGGCGGTCATGAACGGGATCAACGTGGTGTTCCTGGTGCTGAACAACCAGGGCTACATGTCGATCCGCGGTGGGCAGCGCAAGTTCATGGGCCGGCATGTCGCGTCGGAGTTCAACCGCCATGCCGGAAACGGCGAGCCCTATTCCGCCGATATCGCGGCCTCGGCCCGGGCCTTTGGGCTTGAGGCGTGGAAGGTCGAGAAGGACGAGGATCTTGAACCCGCGCTGCAGGCGGCGCTGGACACCGAGGGACCGACGCTGGTCGAGGTGATCGTCTCGCGCGACGCGGCCGGACCCTTCGCGACCGGCTGGTGGGATTTCCCCTCGCCCGCCTATTACGAAAAAGAACAGGAAGCCTACGCCGAGATGCGCGCGAAAGAGCAGATGTTCTGACCTGCGCGGGGGCGGCGCGCCCGCCCCCGGCCTTCTTTTCTTCTCCCTTCCAGAAATCAGATCGGGTGGCCGCTGCGGCGCACCCCGTGAGGTAGATTTGCCATGATCCGGCATCTGAAAACCGCGCGCCTCAGCCAAGGCGACCAGACCGACCCGGCGGTGACCGAGGCTGTCGAAAAGCTGCTGGCACAGGTTGCGGAAGGCGGCGACAAGGCCGTCCGCGAACTCAGCATCAAATTCGACGGCCTCGACCGCGAGAGCTACCGCCTGACCGACGCCGAGATCGCCGCCTGCATCGACGGGTTGACCTGGCAGGAACGTCACGACCTCGACTTTGCGCAGGAGCAGATCCGCAATTTTGCGCAGGCGCAGCGCGACTCCATGTTGGATCTTGAGGTCGAGACGCTGCCGGGCATCATCCTCGGCCACCGGAACGTGCCGATCCGAAATGTCGGCTGCTATGTTCCGGGGGGTAAATATCCGCTGCTCGCCTCGGCCCATATGACGGTACTGACCGCGAAGGTCGCGGGTTGCGGGCGCGTCATTACCTGCGCGCCGCCGTTCAAGGGCAAGATCGCCGAGAAGATCGTCGCGGCGCAGGCATTGGCCGGGGCGGATGAAATCTATTGCCTTGGCGGCGTGCAGGCCATCGCGGCCATGGGCATCGGCACCGAGAGTATCGCGCCGGTCGATATGCTCGCCGGCCCCGGCAATGCCTTTGTGGCCGAGGCCAAGCGCCTACTTTTCGGACGGGTCGGCATCGACCTTTTCGCCGGTCCGACCGAGACGCTGGTCATTGCCGATGACACGGTCGATGGCGAGATCTGCGCAACCGACCTCTTGGGGCAGGCCGAGCACGGCGCGAACTCGCCCGCCGTGATGATCACCAATTCCGAGAAACTGGCGCGCGACACGTTGGCGCAGATCGACCGCCTGCTGGCGATCCTGCCCACCGCCGAGATCGCGCGGCAGGCGTGGCAGGATTATGGCGAGATCATCCTGTGCGACACGCTCGACGAGATGGTGGCCGAGGGCGACCGCGTCGCCTCGGAACATGTTCAGGTGATGACCGCGGACCCGGATTACTTCCTGAACAATCTGACGAATTACGGCGCGCTGTTCCTTGGGGCCCGCACCAATGTCGCCTTTGGCGACAAGGTTATCGGCACAAACCACACCCTGCCGACACTTAGGGCCGCGCGCTATACCGGCGGGCTTTGGGTCGGCAAGTTCCTGAAAACCTGCACCTATCAGAAGGTCCTGACTGACGAGGCCTCGGCCATGATCGGCGCCTATGCCTCGC
Source organism: Paracoccus broussonetiae (assembly GCF_031854425.1). Classification (NCBI taxonomy): domain Bacteria; kingdom Pseudomonadati; phylum Pseudomonadota; class Alphaproteobacteria; order Rhodobacterales; family Paracoccaceae; genus Paracoccus; species Paracoccus broussonetiae. The sequence goes on from NZ_JAVRQI010000026.1 coordinate 13,738, forward strand.
GGCTCTGTCACATGGAGGGCTTCGTCGGCCATGCCGAGCAAGCCAATATCCGCGTCCGCCGCTACGGCAAGCGCAACGTCGGATACGGAGCCGCTGTCGATGCCTGAACCCATCACATCCCGAGACGCGCGGAACGCCGCCGGGCTTTCTCATCTCATCCAACACGGGGAATCCACCATGAGAAAACTGTCCTCCACCCTGATCACCAGCACGCTGGCCCTTGCCGCCGCGCTGCCGGCGCACGCCGAAACCAAGATCGAGGTGCTGCACCACTGGGTCTCGGAATCCGAAGTCGCGGCGCTGAACACCATCCGCGAGGCACTTGCCGCCAAAGGCTATGGCTGGCAGGACAGCGCCGTCGGCGGGATGTCCGGGGGCAACATGCAGCAGGCGCTGCGCTCGCGTCTCGCCGCAGGCAACCCGCCCGGCGCGATGCAGTTCATCGGCTGGGAGGGCATCGACTGGTCCTCCGAAGGCGTGATGCGCGATCTGAACGACCTCGACAAAGCCAATGGCTGGGAGGCGACGATCGCGCCCCAGGTGCTGCCCTTCGTCAAGAATGGCGAGAACCTGATCGCGGTGCCGATCAACATGCATCGCCAGAATTGGGTCTGGGCCAACAAGGCCGCCTTCGACAAGGCCGGGATCGCCGAACCGAAGACTTGGGCCGATCTGATCGCGGACGGCGATAAGCTGAAGGCCGTAGGGATCATCCCCCTCGCCATGGGTGACGAGCCCTGGCAGATTCAGGTGATCTTCGACGCGCTGGTCGCGGATATCGGGGGCCCCGATTTCTACCGCAAGGCACTGGTGGATCTGGACCCCGAGGCGCTCAACTCGGACACCATGAAGCAGGTCTTCGACACGCTGCGTCAGGTGCGGGGTCTGGTGGACGATGGCTTCAACGGTCGCGACTGGGCGGTGGCGACCGGCATGGTGATCGACGGGCAGGCCGCGATGCAGGTCATGGGCGACTGGGCCAAGGGCGAGTTTCTGGCCAAGGGCCTGAAGCCCGGCACCGACTTCCTGTGCTTTGCGACGCCGTCGGAGACACCCTCGTTCCAGTTCGTGATCGACAGCTTCGGCATGTTCAAGGTCTCGGACCCCGAAGTGTCGAAGGCTCAGGTAGCGCTGGCCGAGGTCGTCATGGACCCCAAGGTCCAACATGATTTCAACCTGATCAAGGGCTCGATCCCGGCGCGCACCGACCTTGGCGTCGACGATTTCGACGATTGCGCCAAGAAGGGCTTTGCGGAACGCGCGACCGCGATCGAAGGCAATGCGATGCTGGGCGGGGCGACACATGGCTTTGCGGCGCAGCCGCAATTCGCGGCCGTGTTCGGCGACGTCGCCGCCCAGTTCTTCGTCAACGAAATGTCCTCCGAGGACGCAGTGCAGTTGCTGGTCGATGGCATCGATAACGCCCGCTGATCCGCAGCCCGCTGATCTCAGGATCGGCGGGTCCACCCCCACCCCGCAGAGGATCGTCATGGCCCGAAGGAAAAGCATCGCGGACCGGTTCGCCGACTGGTTGCCGCGTCTGGTCATGGCCCCAAGCCTTTTCGCGGTCATCGTGGGGGTCTATCTCTTCATCGCCTGGACGGGCTGGATTTCGCTCTCGTCCTCCAAGATGGTACCGCAATACGATTTCGTCGGACTGGAGCAATATTATCGGCTCTGGGCCACGCCGCGCTGGCACACCGCCGTCGCGAACCTCTTCATCTTCTCGGCGCTGTTTCTGACCGTTACCATCGCAGTCGGGCTGCTCATGGCGATCCTTCTGGACCAGAACATCCGGGCCGAGGGCGCCCTGAGAGCGATCTACCTCTATCCAATGGCTTTGTCCTTCATCGTGACCGGCACCGCATGGAAATGGATCCTGAACCCCAATCTCGGGATCCAGAAGGTGGTGAACGGACTCGGCTGGGAAAGCTTTGTCTTCAACTGGATCACCCAACCCGATTTCGCAATCTATACCATCGTGATCGCGGCGGTCTGGCAAAGCTCGGGCTTCGCCATGGCGATCTTTCTGGCCGGGCTGCGCGGCATCGACAATTCGGTGATCAAGGCGGCGCAGATCGAGGGGGCATCCCTGCCCCGCATCTATGCCAGCATCATTGTGCCGATGCTGCGCCCGGCATTCCTGTCGGTGATCGTGCTTCTCAGCTACATCTCGATCAAGAACTTCGACCTGGTTCTGGCGATGACCAATGGCGGTCCGGGCAGCGCGACCGAAGTGCCCTCTACCTTCATGTTCTCATCGGTCTTCCGGAGAAACCAGATGGGTGTCGGTGCCGCCAGCGCGATCATGATGCTGATGACCGTCGCCGCGATCATCGTCCCTTACCTTTATTCCGAGCTGAAGGAGGGTCGTGATGGCCATTGAATACGGCTCTGCGGCACGCTCGCGCATGATCGGGCGCATGATGATCTATGGCGGATTGATCGGGCTTGCGGGTTTCTACCTCATGCCGCTCTGGGTCATGGTCGTGACCTCGCTGAAACCGCTGGACGAGATCTATGGCGGCTCCTTTATCGGCCTGCCGAAAATCCTGACCTTTGAGGCCTGGGCCAAGGCGTGGAGCCAGGCCTGCATCGGCACCGCCTGCACAGGATTGAAGCCCTATTTCGTCAATTCGCTGATGATGGTCGTCCCGGCCGTCCTGCTTTCGACCGGGATCGGGGCGCTGAACGGCTATGTCCTGACGAAATGGCGCTTCAGGGGATCGAACCTGATCTTCGGATTGCTGCTCTTCGGTTGCTTCCTGCCGTTCCAAGCGGTGATCCTGCCGATGGCGCAGGTTCTGGGCGCACTGGGCCTGTCGGGGACGATCTCGGGCCTCGTGCTGGTCCATACCGTCTATGGCATCTGCTTCACGACGCTTTTCTTCCGCAACTACTTCGTAACCATCCCGGACGAGCTGACCAAGGCGGCGCAGATCGACGGTGCGGGCTTTCTCCGCATCTTCTTCTCGATCATGCTGCCAGCGGCGCTGCCGATCATGGTCGTGTCCTGCATCTGGCAGTTCACCCAGATCTGGAACGACTTCCTGTTCGGCGTCTCGTTCACCGCAGGCGAGTCCTCGCCCGTCACGGTCGCGCTGAACAACGTGGTTAACGTGACCATGGGCCGCAAGCAATACAATGTCGACATGGCCGCAGCCATGATCGCCGCCCTTCCCACCCTTTTCGTCTATGTCGTCGCGGGCCGCTATTTTGTCCGTGGACTGACTGCCGGCGCAGTGAAAGGCTGACCGATGGCTACTTTGGAAATAGATCGCGTCCGCAAGGCCTATGGCACGATGGAGGTGCTGAAGGAGGTCAGTATCTCGATCGGCAGCGGCGACTTCCTTGTCCTGCTCGGCCCGTCGGGCTGCGGGAAATCGACGCTGCTGAACATGATCGCGGGACTTGAAACCATTAGCGGGGGCGAGATCCGCATCGACGGCGAGACCGTCAACGACCTGTCGCCCAAGGACCGCGATATCGCGATGGTGTTCCAGTCCTATGCGCTTTACCCCACGATGACCGTGCGCCAGAACATCGAATTCGGCATGAAGATACGGGGCGTCCCGCCTGCCGAGCGCGAGCGCGCGACCCGCGACGCGGCCGAACTGCTACAGATGTCGCATCTCTTGGACCGCAAGCCCTCGCAACTGTCGGGGGGACAGCGCCAACGGGTCGCGATGGGCCGCGCGCTGGTGCGCCACCCCAAGCTCTTCCTGTTCGACGAGCCGCTGTCGAACCTTGACGCGAAGCTGCGGGTCGACATGCGGACCGAGATCAAGCGCCTGCATCAGCGCCTTGGCACCACTATCGTCTATGTGACGCATGACCAGATCGAGGCGATGACCCTTGCCACCCGCGTCGCGGTGATGAAGGACGGGATTGTCCAGCATCTGGACGAGCCGCAATCCGTCTATGACCGCCCGGCCAACGTCTATGTGGCGCGCTTTGTCGGCTCGCCCGCGATGAACATCATCCCCGGCAGATTGGTCGACGAACCGGGTGGTCCGGTGTTGGTCATGGACCAGCCGAACGGCGGCAAGTCACGGATATCGGGGGTGGCTATCAGCGACGCCGCTCGCCAGCGCTACTTGGGCCAGCCGGTACTAGTGGGTATCCGCCCCGAAGGCTTTTCGGTCGCGACGGACGCTCCCGATTGCGTCGAGGTGATGATCGAAGTGGTCGAGCCGACCGGTCCCGACACGCTGGCCAACTTCACCTTGGGCGGCGCCGATGTCATCGCGCGGCTCGCGCCCCTCGCCGTAAGTGCGGGGCAGACCGCACGGCTCGCGGTCGAGACCGCAAAGGTTGTTCTCTTCGACCCCACGACAGAACTGCGCATTGATTGAGGCACGCGAAATGACCACCGACAGCGACGTGATCATCATCGGCTCGGGCATCGGCGGCAGCACGCTGGCTTCGGCCATCGCGCCCTCGGGCGTCCGGGTCCTGATCCTCGAAAGGGGCGAATATCTGCCCGACAGCCCCGACGCGCGCGACGATGTCGCGATATTCGAGAAGGGCGTCTACCGATCCTCCGAGGAATGGACGGGCTCCGACGGGCAGAAATTCCTGCCCGGCAACTACTACTATGTCGGTGGCAATTCGAAATTCTACGGCGCGGTCATGTATCGCTACCGCGCAGAGGATTTCCGGCCAAGGCGGCATCTGCGCGGCAATTCCCCCGGCTGGGACATCTCCTATGCCGAGATGGAGCCCTGGTATGCCAAGGCCGAGGCGCTGTTCCGCGTGCGCGGGACGGCGGATCAGGACCCGACCGAGCCTCCCCGGTCGGGTCCTTTCCCCTACCCCGCCGTGCCGGATGAGCCTGCCCTGCGGCTGGTGCGCGAAAGGCTTAAGCGTGCTGGTGTCCATCCGGCAAGCCTGCCCCTTGCCATCGACATCGAGGCCTGGCTGGCGCGGGGCAGAACGGGTTGGGACGCCTTTCCGAATACCGGCGGCGCGGGCAAGATCGACGCCGAGGTCGGCCCGCTGGCCGAGGCCCTGACGCATCCGAATGTCACGCTGATGACCGGGGCGCAGGTGACCCGCCTTGAAACCGACGAGTCGGGCAGCCGCATCACTGCCGCCATCATCCGCCGGAACGGGCGCGAGGAGCGGCTGACGGCCCGCCATTTCGCCGTCGCCGCGGGTGCCGTGCAATCAGCGGCGCTTCTCCTGCGATCGACCAATGCCGCGCATCCAACAGGCCTCGGCAACCGCTCCGACCAGCTCGGGCGGAACTTCATGAACCACAATACCAGCGCGATGATCACGCTGAACCCACTGATCCGGAACGACTCCGTCTATCAGAAGACCCTGTGCTTCAACGATTTCTACAATGACGACCCCGAGGCGCATGCGCCACTCGGAAATGTCCAGCTCTTGGGTCGCATCACCGGCAATATCCTGAAGGCGCAGATCCCGGGCCTGCCGCGACCGCTCGCACGCCTCGTCGCCGACCGCGCCTTCGGCTGGTTCCTGACCAGCGAGGATCTGCCCAATCCCGACAGCCGCGTCCTTGTCCGGGGCGGGGATATCGTCGTCGACTGGCAGCGGTCCAACATGGACGCGCATCATATGCTTATCCGGCGCACCCGGCAGGTCATGCGACGGGCGGGCTTTCCGGTGACCCTGGTGCGCATCTTCGGCAACCGCACCACCTCGCATCAATGCGGCACGGCGCGGCTCGGCATTGATCCGGCCAGCTCGGTTGTAGACCCCGATTGCCGCAGCCACGACATTGCGAACCTGTGGGTGACAGATGCCTCGGTGCTGCCGACTTCGGCAGCCGTCAACCCCGCGCTGACCATCGCGGCGCTCGCCCTTCGCGCAGGACAAGCGCTCGCGCACGACTGCCGCACTCGCCGCTCATCCTGTTGAGATATGGAACGCGATCAAGAAGTACGCCAACGATCTGAACCACGCGGCGAAGGAGTCATCCGCTGCAGGCATGTGGGGGTTGAGGTTCTTCGACATCAGTCTCATCCCCTCCGCCAGTTATCCTTGTAAAAAAACAATAATCGGGCACAACAGATGATCTAGCCCGGATAATACCCGTCTAAACGTATAGCGGTAAAGGTACCTCAGGCCGGGACCACTTCGCCATAGACCATAAAGTGTCCACGCGGGCCAACTACGCTTAATTAGTGCTTGGTGGGTCAACCGACACCATACACAGTGTCGATATGTCTAGATGCGGCGGAACGGAAGATCGCGACTCTCAAAACACTTGCCTCGGCGTAGGTGTGGCCTCATCCACGGAATACTCCCTTCTGCGGCAACCGGAGGCAAGGTTCTGAAACGGCTACTCCTTCTTCTTGTGCTCTGCAGCCTGGGCGCTGTGGGATATGCTAAGGTCATGGCGCGCCTTGCGCCGGGGACGCCGCCCGCAGCCGCCGCTCCGACCGAGCAGGCCGACCTCATCACCGTATCGAAGGCCGACCGGCAGATGCATCTGCTACGCGACGGCAAGGTGATCCGCAGCTACCGGATCTCGATGGGGTCAAATTGGGACCGGGGCCACAAGTACGCCGAAGGGGACGAGCGCACGCCCGAGGGGAGCTACGTGATCGACTGGCGCAACCCCCGCTCCATGGCACATCTGAGCCTGCATATCTCCTACCCATCGCCCGAGGACCGTCAGACGGCGGAACGGGCCGGGCGCGATCCAGGCGGCAACATTATGATCCATGGCCTGCCGAACGGTTGGGGAGCGCTCGGCCCGGTGCATCACCTGATCGACTGGACCGACGGCTGCATTGCCGTCACCAATGCCGAGATGCGCGAAATCTGGTCGCTGGTCCCGAACGGCACACCGATCGAGATCGAGGGATTGTAACGAAGGCCAGATCGCGGCAACCTCAGATGCGGTGCCGCGGTCGGGTCCCTGTCCTGCCCTCTCCGCCTGCTGGGTCCCAAACGCTGTCTTTCCGACACCCGATTTTCTGCGCCACTCGCCAAATGACCGCTTCCGGGAATGACGCCGCGCAAAATGCGCCGCAGTCTAGCGACAGGAATGGGCCGACCGACAAGCATTGTAGCGGCCGGAGTACCGTCTACAGATCACCGCCTTCTGACAATGTGAGCGCATCTCAAGATTGATGCCGAGATATCGAACTGTGCTGTCCATCTAGGTGTGGCCCAGCAGAAGCTGCACCGCCCGCAGATTGCCCGTATTCTTGTAGGTCTGAGCAACCTTCGTTCGGCGCATCGAATGAGTGCCATACGCGCTTGGCTCCAATCCTATCGACATCACCCATTCACGCAGAATCCGCGCATACTGCCGTGTCGACAGATGCGGGCCGTGGTGCAGGCGACTGGGCCACAGATAATCGAGGCCAATCATCTCCGGGTCGGCAATCCTGCACTCAAGGGATTGACGCGTTGTCTCAGTGATTTCGAAGCGAACCGAATTGCCGGTCTTGCTCTGGATGATCGATGCGCGCTCCCTCACCCGTCCCGCGGCAAAGACATCGCGGACTTTCAGACCGACAAGGTCACGGTCTCGCCACTTGTTGTCGACGGTCAGATTGAACAGCGCCAGATCGCGCTTGTTGCCCGCCATTTCCAGACGAACGCGGATCGACCACATGTGCTTTGGCAGCAGCGGGCCCTGCATCCCCGGCCGGAAATCGTGCGGCAAGCCCATCAGGTATGACACGCGTCGCTACAAGCGCCGTAACAGGATCGAGATCATGTTCGGCCGTCTGAAGGATTGGCGTAGGGTTGCCCTTCGCTGCGAACGATCACCAAAGGTCTTTCTGTCAGCAGTCGCCCTCGCCGCTACCATCATGTTCTGGCTATGATCCTAGAACGAGTCCTGATCCAAGGGCGCGACCCGGCTTTTCCCCACCGTCGAGCCGGAAGGCCATGACCGTCAGAACAAAAAACGAAGACAGCGAGTTTCGCCCTTTAAGACGAGGCATCGGGGTTGTCTCAAACGTGCAGTTTCGGCTGACCAACATTGGGTGACAGGGCACGAGGGCGGCCCAACTCCGTTGCAGGTGACGGCAGATCCGCCATCTGCCGATTATTCGCGCAGCGGACGATCCGCGTCTGAGCAACCTTGAAACTTTACCCTTGAGCCGCATTTTGCAGTTCTCCCCGAGAGGCGGCGCAGGATAGCCATTGGGTCAGCGCAGGGAGGGCAACTCCGCCCGATGAGACGCTCGGCCATCTGGCGGTGTTTCACCCTCTTCTTCTGGTTGGCGTGCCAAGTGTCATTGGCGATTTGGCAAGGCGCGTCCGGCACGAAGACGCCCGTCACATCGTCACGCTCCAACAGTGAGGGTTCGCGATGTGCGACAGATGTGGGAATAGCTATCACAACATCATGCAGGCCAGCCGCCGTGGCTTTCTGAAGGGTGGCGCGGCCGCGATGGCCAGCCTTGCCATACCGGCAGGTCTTCTGGCTCCAAAGCAGGCGGCAGCCGCCGGCCTGACGACGATCAAGGCGACCCATGGCGCGGGCCTGTGCAACCTCGGCATCTTCATCGCCAAGGAACGCCACCTGACCGAGGCCGACGGGGTCGAGCTGGATTTCGTGGTGACCCCGACCACCACCGACGTGGTGACGCTTTTCGGTGCGGGCATGGTCGATATCTCGGTCATCCCCTATTCGAACTTCATCACCCTGGTCGATGCCGGCGCGCCGGTGAAGATGATTGCCGGCGCCGGGGTCGAAGGATGCATCCTGATCGGGGCCGAGGGCATCAAGTCCGCAGCAGACCTCAAGGGCAAGTCGATCGGCACCTTCCAGGCGGATACGCTTGAAGTCCTAGCCTACGACTACCTGGCCAAGGACGGTGTGGCCTTCGCGGATGTCGACGTGAAGTACTTCAACACCTCGCCCGAACTCGCGGCCGCCTTCATCAACGGCGCGATCGACGCGGTCTGCCATATCGAGCCCTATGCGACGCAATGCCTTGAGCAGCGTGCAGGCGCGACGATCCTCAGCGACGGGATCGACCTTTACGGCAAGGGCTATGCGGATTGCGTACTGGCGGCTCGCACGCCCCTTCTGGAAGAGAATCCCGCGGCGGTGAAGGCGGTGATCAAGGGCATGCTGACCGCTCAGCAGCAGTCCGAGCAGGATATCTCGAAGGCGCTCGAGGAGACGGCCGGGACCTATTACAAGTCATCGTTCGAGGCGCTGAAGCTTGCTCAGTCGCGCCAACCCGTCAAGATCGACCAGCGTGACAATAACCGCTTCTTCGCCGACCGCTCACAGTCGATGAAGGACATGGGCTATGTCCGCAACCTGCTTCCACCCGAGGCACTCGATTGGACACTGCTGAGCGAGGTGATTTCGGAGAATGCCGATCTCTATGCCTCGCTGAAGCTGAAGACGGCCTGACGAAAGGGATCTCTCATGACCGATGGAACCGTGGAAACGCGGCAGGACGGGGTGGGCCGGAACATGCAGCAGCAGCCCCGCAGCCCCGGCGCATGGATGCGCAAGGCCGAACCTGTGCTGTGGTCGCTGACATCGCTCGCGATTTTCGTCGGCCTGTGGGAGTTCGCGTGGTGGCGGGGCTGGGCAAATCCGCTGCTGCTGCCACCACCGCATATCTTCCTGGCGAACCTTCCCGACCAGTTTCGCTTCTTCGATCCGACCGGCGCGCGGGCCGGGGCACTGGGACAAGGCGGTTCGATCTGGTCGGTCCTCGGCGTGATCGGCTGGACCGCGCTGCGGGTCACGGCGGGCCTGATCCTGGGCTTTGCGCTGTCACTGGCGACCGGACTTGCCATCCGTTACTTCCGCATTTTCGGCAAGCTCAGCCTGCCGCTGGTTACCATGCTTGCCCCGATCTCGCCCGTGGCATGGATCCCGGTCGCGGTCTTTGTCTTCGGGATCGGCAATCCGCCCGCGATCTTCCTTGTCTTCATCGCGATCTACTTCGTGATGACACTGGCGACGCTTTCACTGATCGACAGCGTACCCAAGAACTACATCCAGCTTGCCAAGATCATGGGCTGCTCCAAACGCCAGATCTATCGCCACGTCATCCTGCCAGCGATTCTGCCCGAGCTTTTCGTCACATTGCGGATGAACCTTTTCGGCGCGTGGATGGTGGTCCTGATCGCCGAGGCCGTGGGCGTCGGATCCGGTCTGGGGCAGGTCACGATGATGGCCCGCAACACGTTCAACGCCAGCCTTGTCTTCTTCACCATGACACTGATCGGCATCACCGGCTTCCTCTTTGACCAGGCGCTGCGCCTGATCCAGCGGAAGGTGCTGTGGTGGGTCGGTCCCGGAAATGCAGGAGGTCTTTGACCCATGCTTGGATTGTCGATCAAGAATGTCTCGAAAATCTGGAATGCGGACGGGCCTGACCCGGTCCCGGCGGTCAGCAACCTGACGCTGGATGTCGCACCGGGCGAATTCGTCGTGCTGCTTGGCCCCTCGGGCTGCGGGAAAAGCTCGCTTCTCTATATTGTCGCGGGGCTGGAAAAGCCGACTTCGGGGAATGCCAGTTTCGACGGAATCGAGATCACCGAACCCTCTCCCGATCGCAGCCTGATCTTTCAGGAAGCCTCGCTGTATCCGTGGCTGACGGTGCGGGATAACGTGACCTTCGGGCTGAAGATCGCGGGCCACCCGCCCGCGAAACGGACGGAGGCGGCGGAACGCCTGCTGAAGCTGGTCGGCCTTGCCAATTCCGGCGGCAAGCGCCCGCATGAATTGTCGGGCGGGATGCGGCAGCGCGCCGCGCTGGCACGGGCGCTGGCGATGCGGCCCCGGGTGCTGCTGATGGACGAACCCTTCGCCGCGCTCGACATCCAGACGCGGGCAAGAATGCAGCAGCATCTGCTGGACATCTGGGAGAGTTCGAAGGCCTCGGTCCTTCTCGTCACCCATTCCATCGACGAGGCGCTGGCACTGGCCGACCGCATCGTTGTCTTCACCTCTCGCCCTGGCCGCATCAAGGCCGAGATAACGCTCGACATGCCGCGCCCCCGCGACCTGCGCAGCCCGGAAATGATCGAATGCGCCCGCCGCTGCGAGGCGCTGCTGGCCGAAGAGGTCGAGAAAGCCTTCAGGGAACAGGAACTCGCATGAGCGTCGAAATCGTAACCGCGCGCTGGATCGTCACCGGTGCGCAGGATGAAACCACCCCGGTCATCCATGATGATGCGGCGCTGGCCAGCCGCGACGGCATCGTGCTGGCGGTCGGACCGGCGGCCGAGATCAAGGCCGCGTATCCCGAGGCTACCGTCACCGATTACCCGCACCATTTGATCATGCCGGGGTTGGTCAACAGCCACCATCACATCGGCCTGACGCCCCTGCAGCTTGGTGCGCCGGACTACGCGCTGGAGCTATGGTTCGCCGCGCGCCTTTCGATGCGCAAGCTGGACCCCTATCTCGACACGCTTTATTCGGCCTTCGAGATGATCTCCTCGGGGATCACCACTGTCCAGCACATCCAGGGCTGGGCGACCGGTGATCTGGATGAGGTGCTGGGCGCGGCGCGGGGTGTCCTTGGTGCGTATGAGGCAGTGGGGATGCGCGCCTCCTACTGCTATGCTGTGCGCGAGCAGAACCGCTTCGTCTATGAGGCGGACGAGGATTTCTGCGCCCGCCTGCCCGCTGAGGCCGGCCGGGTCATGGCCGCGCATCTTGCCCGGCAGAAGATGAGCTTCGCCGATTTCATGACGCTCTATGACGAGCTGAAAGCCGGCAATCGCAATCCGCGCGCCCGCATCCAGCTTGCACCGGCGAACCTGCACTGGATGACGGATGACGGCCTGCTCGCCATCAAGGAGAAATCCGACGCCGAAGGCGTGCCGATGCACATGCATCTCCTCGAGACCGCCTATCAAAAGGAATATGCCCGCCGCCGCACCGGAACTACGGCGGTCAAGCACCTTGAAAAACTTGGCCTCCTGGGTCCGCAGCTGACCCTCGGCCACGGCGTCTGGATGACCGAGGAAGATATCGAGATCTGCGCAGGAACCGGCACCTGCATCTGCCACAACTGTTCCTCGAATTTCCGCCTGCGGTCCGGCGTCCTGCCGCTGATGGAATTGCAGCGGCGTGGCATGGTCGTCGGCATGGGCATCGACGAGGCCGGGATCAATGACGACCGCGACATGCTGCAGGAAATGCGCATGGCCCTGACCGTCCATCGCGGTCCCGGTATGGATCATTCTGCGGTGCCCACGCCAACGCAGGTGCTGCGCATGGCATCGGAACATGGCGCGCTGACGACCGCTTTCGGGGCCGAGATCGGCCGCCTTGACCCCGGTCGGCGGTTCGACGCGGTTGTCCTCGACTATTCCTCGGCCACCTGGCCCTATCAGGACCCGGACATCGCGCCCCTCGACGCGCTGATCCACCGCGCCAAGACCAAGGACGTCCATGCGGTTCTGGTCGATGGCGAGGTGATCTATCGCGACGGCCAGTTCACACGGATTAACCGCGAAAGCATCCTAGCCCAGATCGCCGAGGCGCTGGCAAAGCCCCGCGATACGTCCGAGCAGGAGACGCATTGGTTGCGCGCGCAGGTCTTTGGCGAGGTCGAGAGGTTCTACGACGGCTACGTCCCGGCGGACACGCCCCGCATCCCCTTTCAGCAAGGCTCTTCCCGCGTCTGACGCGGCCAGGAAACCATCATGACAACGATAATCCGCAATGTGCGCCTGCTGGACCTCGACCGGCAGGAGGGCATGACCTCAACCTGCGACATCAGCATCACCGGGGGGCGCATCGCCGGGATTGGCGAGTGCCTTGCCATTCCCGAAGGCGCGAAACTGATCGAAGGAAACGGGAACCTGCTGATGCCGGGCCTTGTCAACGGTCACTTCCATTCGGCCGTGAACCACATGAAGGGGCGGCTGCCGTCGCTGCCGCTCGAAGTCTTCATGCTCTACGAATGCCCCGAGCTGGACGTGCTGCGACCGACCCCGCGCGAGGCCTATCTGCGCACCATGCTGGGCTGCATCGAGATGCTCAGATGCGGTACGACCTCGGTCCAGGATGACTGCTTCTTCGTGCCGCGCCCCGAACCCGAGATCATCGACGCCGTGGCGCAGGCCTATGTCGACAGCGGCATGCGGGCGCGTCTTGCGTTGGATCAGCCCGAGGTCAGCGAGCTGGAAAAGCTGCCCTATCTGCGCGAGTTGCTGCCCGACGACCTGCGTCGCGAGCTTGGCCGGCCCTCGCCCACATCGCGAGATGACCTGCTGGGCCTCTACGATCATCTCCTGTCCCGATGGCACGGTGCGGCAGGCGGACGGATCAAGGCGGCGGCCTCATGCTCGGCACCACAGCGCGTCAGCCCCGAATACTTCGCGGCGCTTGACCAGTTAAGCCGTGACCACGATCTGCCCTTCTATGCCCATATGCTTGAAACCAAGTTGCAGCGTGTCTTCGGCCGCGAATGCCTGAACGGGCGTTCATTGGTCCGCCATACCGCCGATCTTGGGCTGCTGACGGAACGGATGAACGTGATCCATGCGATCTGGGTGGACGACGCCGACCTTGACCTGCTCGCGGAAAGCGGGGCGTCCGTGGCCCATAACCCGGTGTCGAACCTGCGCCTTGGCAGCGGCGTCATGCGCTGGCGCGCGATGCAGGACCGGGGCATTCCGATCTGCCTTGGCGTGGACGAGGCGATTGCGGACGACGCGGTCAACATGTGGTCGGTGATGAAGACCGCCGCCCTGATCCATTGCATCACCGAGACGGATTACGAACGCTGGCCGAACCCGCGCGAAATCCTGCGCGCCGCGACGACGGGCGGCGGTCATGCAATGCGCGAACCGATGCTGGGCCAGATCTCGGTCGGCGCCCCGGCCGACCTGAACCTGATCGATCTCGGCACCATCGCCTATGTGCCATTGAACGACCTGCCTCGCCAACTTGTCCACTGCGAGTCCGGAACTTCCGTCCTGCTGACCATGGTTGCCGGTGAGGTCGTTCGCGATGGAAATGGGCTGACCCGGATCGACGAGGGCACACTGCTCGCGGAAGCTCGCGAGATTTTCGAGCGCAAAATCGGTCATATGAACGAGGCCGACCGAACCGTGGCGCGATACCTGCCCTACTACCGCAAGATGTACGACCTTGCCTGCGAACAGGACGTGGAAATGGAACGTAGGGTGCCGCATGCCTTGGTCGAAGGGAACCGCGCGCCCACCCCATGGCCCGTTGGCCGAAGTGCGGGTCGGCCGTATCAATAATGCTGGACAGGTAACGGTGTCAGATCAGCAGATCTAACCGTTCAACTCTATGGCAGCGGACCCGCACTGACGCACCGGTTGGAGGCACAGATCGGTTTGGATCAGATTGCCGTCTCGAGCGATCATTCTGTTGCGCCACAAACGAACAGCGAAGCCATCAAGATCGTGCTGCTACGCACCTTCCCCGCCGTCCGGAAGTCGGAAGATCGGATGGTGGCTCGTGATCAGGGTTCATCGAAATAGAAACGCTGAAGGGGAAATTTTCGTGGTCGCCCTGCGGTCGCCGCCCCTCCGTAGCCCCGGCACGGCTGCAGGACATGAATACCTCTGACGGTTCAGCAAATCTGACACCAGCAGCACAATTCGAAATGAAGGAATTGGATCCGCACATAACTGCGGCGGATGCGATCGAAGCCAGTGGGGGAAGCTTATCCGCTATAAGCGGTTCGAATATTGAGTGCCATTCCGTCATCCCGCATGAGTCTGGGAAAAGTCATTCAGCACCATGAGGCGATCATGCCCCCCCATTCAGCCGACACCATTATCATCGGCGGCGGTACCGTCGGATTATGTGCCGCGGTCTACCTGCAGCGCTCGGGCAGGAATGTGATGGTGATCGATCCGCTCCCCTCTCCGGGGGGGGCGTCTTTCGGAAATGCCGGCATGATCAGCCCCGACACCGCCGTCCCGATCTCGCTGCCCGGGATGTTGCGCAAGGTCCCAGGCTGGCTGATGGACCCCATGGGTCCGCTGGTCGTTCGCCCCGCCTATTTCGCGAGAGCCTTTCCGTGGCTGATGAAATGGATATCAGCGGGGCGCTGGACAAACGTCCTCAATATTTCGGACGCCATGCGGAGCTTGCACAAGGACAGTTTTGCGTATTGGCGCGAGCTGGTGGGCGAGGCTTATGGCGATCTGATCCGCAATGACGGGCAGGTTCATTTGTGGGAAAGCGAGAATGAAAGCCTGACCGCCGCGCGCGAGCGGCAAATCCGCGAACGGCATGGCATCGAAGCACGAGCTTTGACACGCGATGAGATTTCCGACCTGTTCCCAGACATGGCCACAGGTCCGAAACGCGCGGTTTTCGTACCCGGCAATGGCTATACCGTCTCGCCGGCCCGCCTTGTGCAAAAGCTGGAAGAGATTTTTCTGAAGGGCGGCGGACAGCGCGTGCACGACCAGGTGGGGAAAGTCATCCCCGCTCCGGGCGGCCGGAACTTCACCGTGCTGACGGGCGTCGGAAACTTCACGGCCCCGAACGTGGTCGTTTGCGCCGGTGCGCATTCGGCACGGCTACTTGAGCCGCTGGGTGTCTCGGTCCCGCTTGAGATCGAACGTGGCTATCACATCATGCTGCGCGATCACGGCCTGCGCGTCGGCACGACGCTTTCGAACAAGAGCCGCAGTTTCGGCCTGACTCCGATGGCCGATGGGTTGCGGGTCGCGGGCACGGTCGAGATATCGGGGCTGGACACCGTTCCGGACGAAAGGCGCGCCTTCATGCTGACGCGTCAATTGAAGCAGTCGTTTCCCTCGGTCAATGTCGAGAACCTGACCTTCTGGGCGGGAATGCGCCCCTCGCTGCCCGATAGCCTGCCGGTGATCGAGGAAAGCGCACGTCATCCGGGCCTGTTCCTCAATTTCGGCCACAGTCATTTCGGAATGACGGGGGGGCCGGGCAGCGGCCTGCTGTTGTCGCAGATCATGAACAGGGAAAAGCCTTTCACCGACCCTGCCGCCTATTCACTGCAGAGAAAAACCATCCGCTTGCTGAGCTGACCTTGTGGCCCGGCCGCCCGGCTGCAAGACTTGCCGGTGGAAGGCCGGTTTGTGCCTTGCAGACCCGGCAGCAGTCAGAATGGTAGGGGATGAGACGCCAACTCAGATTTCGACACATCGAAGGGCTTCAGGCCATTCTGTCCTCGGGGACGGCGACAGGCGCTGCTGCCATGATGAATGTCACGCAGCCCGCCGTGACGCAACTGATCAAAGAGGCCGAGGACATCGTCGGTTACACGCTGTTCGACCGGCGTGGCGGCCGTCTTTCGCCTACCAACGAGGCGCGGCTTCTCTACGAGGAAATCCATCGCTGCTACACCGGGATCGAGCATATCAACGCCTTCTGCGACAAGTTGCGGGCAGAAAAGGGTCATTCTCTGGTTTTGGCCGCCGTGCCCAGTCTGGCGCTTTCCATTCTGCCAAAGGCACTCGCCTCGTATCACAGGCAGGACCGGGGCACCTATTTCAAGGTGATGCCACGGCATTCGAACGACGCACTTGAGCAGGTCGGATCGCAAAAGGGAGACATCGGCTTTGGCACGCGCGAGGTCAGGGTTCCGGGGATCACCTGCTCGCTCATCAGCAGTTTCCCCCTGCTGGCAGTGCTGCCCGCCGGCCATGAACTGGCCGCCAAAGAACAGGTTGCGCTGGAGGACTTTCAGGGCGAGCGGTTTATCCGCATGTCGCCCAGCGAGGGCCTGAACGACGTCTTCACCGAGATGCTGGACGAACGCGGGATCGAACTGACACCGGTCGGTGAATCCCCAATGGCGACGGTCGGCTGCGCCCTGGTCGAAAGCGGCATCGGCATCACCGCCGTGGATCACTGCGCAGCCTATCTTTTTCTCGACCGCGACGTGGTCATCCGGCCCATCGCGCCCCGGATCACCTCCACCTATTACGCCTATTGGCTGACCCGGAACATCCGTGAGCGTGTCATCGATCGCTTCCTTGGCCACCTGCGGACCGAGGCTGCCCAATACGAGCAGCACTTGCAGGAATGGTTGCGCAAGGACGGCAGGCGCCTGCCCTGCGCGATCAGCCGGCCCGGCGACGCGTGACCAGATAATTCAGCAGCAGGACAAGGCAGGTCAGACCGATCAGGAAAGCCGACACCGCCGCGATCACCGGTTCGACCTCAAGGTGCAGGCTGTTCCAGATCCGGACCGGCATGGTCTGTTTGCGCGTCCCAGCCAGAAACAGGGAAATGATCAGCTCGTCGAATGACGCAAGAAACGAAAACAGCATTGAGGAGACGATGCTGGGATAGGTCAGCGGAATGATGATCCGCCGGAACAGATAAGCCTTGCTGGCCCCCAGGCCGACGGCAGCACGCTCGATGTTTGGATCGACCGACTTGACGCCCGCGATCATGATGATCAGCACGATCGGGACCGAGATCACCGAATGGCAGAAGGCCAGCCACACCATGTTGCCCATCAGCCCGATCTTGGCGGTCATGAAATACAGCGACACCGCGATAATGACCGACGGCGCGATGATCGGCATCAGCATGGTCGCAAGGAAAGCCTTCTTGAATCGAAAGCTTTTGCGAACGAAGGCATAGGCGGCCAGAAAGCCGATCGTAGTGGAGATCAGGCTCGACAGCACGGCCACGGTGGCGCTGATCGACATCGACCGGCGCCACGCGGCATCGCCCAGAAAGGCCTCGAACCAGCGCAGAGAGTAGGATTCCGGCGGAAAGGACAGGTAGCTCTCATTGCTGAAGGACAGCACCAGGACAATCGCAACGGGCGCGATCATCGCCACGCAGAAGATCCCGACGTAAACGCCAAGCAGACGCGAAAGAGCGAACATTCTCAGGCCCCCATCATCTTCTTGGAGTCCGTGACCCAGTAATAGACGAAATAGATCGCAAGCGTGACGACGAGCAGCTGGATCGACAGGATGGCCGCACTGGTCCAGTCGAACATGATCTCGACCGAACGCTGGATCAGCATGGCAGTCATGGTGTCCTGCGGTCCGCCCATCAGCGCGGGCGTGATGAAAAAGCCCACCGCAAGGATGAAGACGATCAGCGAGCCCGAGACGACGCCATGCGCCGTCAGGGGAAAGTAGATCCGGCGGAAGGCATAGAACCGGCCCGCCCCAAGGGATCGAGCCGCGCGCATGAACGACGGATCGACACTTTTCATGGCCGCAAACAGCGTCAGGATCATGTAGGGCAACAGGATATACGTCATGCCGACGATGACACCGAACCGGTTATAGAGAAGCGCAAGCGGCGCGTCGGTGATCCCCAGCGACATCAGCGTGTTGTTCACGACGCCGTTCCGCCCCAGCAGGATCATCCAGGAGTAGGTGCGCACGATCATGCTGGTGAAATAGGGCACCACGATGCAGAAGATGACCAGCGTGAAGCGGAAGCGGCCCGCCAGACAAAGATAGGCCGCAACCGGATAGGCGATCAGCAGCGCGCAGAGCGTGACGACCAGCGCGATCATGTTCGAGGTGATCATCGCACTGATGGCAGCGCGCGACCCCGCGGTCCGCACGAATGTCGCGGCGATTTCGGAAAGGCTGCCGATCTCGGCGATGCTGGTCCACAGGAACGAGATGATCGGAACGGCAAAGCCGAACAGGAACATCAAGATGACCGGACCCAGCAGCAGTGAGGTCTCTAGCTTCGAACCGGAATTTCTCATCGCGTCAGGATCTTCGCGTCTGCCCTGTTCCAGTTCACGAAAACCGGCTGACCATGAGCATGGCGCGAGTCGTCGGAATTGGCACAGTCGATGACGAACCCTGCGGGACCGTCCCAGTCGATTTCGTATCGGGTGATATTGCCGAGGAATGCGATCTTCTCGACCCTGCCCGGCACGTGGCAGTACTCTGGCAGCGCTGCGCCAACCGAAAGCTTCAGGCGCTCGGGCCGCACGAAGAAGGCACATTCCTCACCGGGCGAGGGCAACTCTCCTGCCCCATCGACGCCAAGTTTCAGCCCAGCGACCTCGACGGCGGCTTCTCCTTCGGCCAGCCGGGCCACCTTCCCCTCGATCACGTTCGCCTCGCCCAGAAACCGAGCGACGAAGCGTGAGCGGGGGCTCTCATAGACCTCAAGCGGCGGACCCATCTGCGCGATCGCACCGTTTGCCATGATCGCGATCCGGTCCGACATGTTCATCGCCTCTTCCTGGTCATGGGTAACATAGATCACGGTGAGGCCCAGGCGCCGTTGCAGTTCCTTGATCTCGATCTGCATGGCATAGCGCAGGTTCTTGTCCAGCGCGCCCAGTGGCTCGTCCATCAGCACGACGCCCGGCTCGAAAGAAATCGCGCGGGCGATGGCCACCCGTTGCTGCTGACCGCCCGAAAGCTCGCGCGCAAAGCGCCCAGCCAGATGCTCCATCTGGACCGCACGCAAGGCTTCGCGGACCTTTGCTTCGATTGTCTGACGCGGCAGCTTTCGGGCTCGCAGCGGAAATGCCACATTCTCGTAGACATTCAGATGCGGAAAGATGGCGTAGTTCTGGAATACCATGCCGAAGCCCCGCTCGCCCGGCCCCGTCCGCGAAATATCGACGCCGTCGACCGAAATGCTGCCCGAGGATATGTCGGTAAATCCCGCCAGCATCATCAACGTCGTCGTCTTGCCCGACCCTGACGGACCAAGCAGCGAGAAGAACTCGCCCGGCCGGATATCGACGGTGAACCCGTCGACCACGGCCAGCTTGTTGTAAAGCTTGCTTACCGACTGGAAACTGATCTGGTTTCCCTTGAGTTCGACCATTCAGCTTCGACCTCTATTCCCGACAAAGGCACGGGCGACAATCTCGATAAGGCAGGCTTCGTCGACCATATCCGCGATGATGGTTGCCCGACTGGGAAAATTCTCAGGGAAATACTTGACGTAGATCTCGTTCATTCCGGCGAAGTCCGAGCGCCGCTTGAGATAGATCACGACCTCGTAGACATCGGCGAGCACGGCCCCCGCCCCCCCGATCGCCTGCTTCAGGTTCTCAAGCGTGCGGGTCGTCTGTTCGGTGATCCCGCCATCCACGGTCTTTCCCGTAGTCTGGTCGCGCGGCACCTGCACCGAGGTGATGTAGTCGCCAGCCTTCACCGTGCCGTTGACCGGGGCGCTTGAGGGCAGCAAGCCCGTCTTGACGATATCAAACATGTTCACGTCCCTTTCTGTTTATGCCGCGATCCAGGCGGACCAGCGATTGTTGACCTCGGCCCGGTTCTCTGCCCACCACTTGATGTCCCGTACGAAACCGCGGGAAATCGTGAACGGTGTCTTGGTGTCGGGGTCCAGTAGTTCGGGTGCAGTCGCCTCGTAAGCGAGCTTGTTGACAGGAACGGCCTTATAGTTGGAGAACCAGGCCTTCTGAATCTCGGGACTGGCGTTGAAGTCGATGAACTGCAGGGCAGCCTCCTTCATCGACGATCCCTTTGCGATGCCGATCGCCTGGCCCAGAACGGCATTCTGGTTCCATTGCAGCGCCACCGGCGCGCCACTGTCGATGGCAACGCTGGCACGCGTGCTCCACAGGCTGGCAAGGTAGACCTCGCGATCGGCAAGCATCTGGGCCGAAAGCGCGCCGGTATCCCAGAATTTCGTCACCGCACCCTTGATGCGCGAAAGCGATGCAAATGCGCGATCGATATCCAGCGGGTAAAGATCCGCCACGGCCACCCCATCGGCCAGCAGCGCGAACTCCAGATCCGGCGCGCCGCTTGACATGTCGGGCATGGTGCGCGGACCCGCAAAGCGGTCGGCATCCCAGAAATCGGCCCAACTTTGGGGCGCCGTCTCGGCGGTGAATTTCTCGGTATTGTGTGCCATCACCATGGCGTAGTTGAACGAACCCGTGAAACTCGGATGGCGAACCGTCTCCTCGATATCGTCGGGGTTGGTTTGGCTGAACTTGCCATAGTCGATCTGCTCGAGTGCACCTTCGGCATCGAGTTGCAACAGGACATCGTCACCCGTGTCGATTGCATCGACCTCCATCTGGCCCGAGCGGTGCATCGCAAGCAGGCGCGCAGCCGTCGCCGGAACAGGGACGATGGTGACGCCGGTCAGCTTACGGAATGGCTCGTAGACGATGGTCTGCCGCACATCATCAAAGACGCCGCCCGGCGTGCGGACGAGCATCTCGTTCGCGGCAGCGTGCGCCTGCGAGGACCAAACCCACGGCGCCGCCATGACCGCGCTGCCGGCACCGAGCGCGGACAGCACTGTTCGCCTTGTCACCTTGCTTTGCATCGACATCTTCGCTCCCCTGTTGTCCATCTGGCTTTGCTGCTTCAGGGAAGCTTATTCGGACACCCGCACCAGCAAAGAAGAGAACGACTTATGCCCTATAAGGCGAGTCCATTTTGGATCCTGTCGACAGGCGCTCTTCAGCCTGCCAAGCGGGGTCTCTCAGGACTAACGAGTTCAGACGAAAGCGGTGATGGCATTGACCCGCAACATGTGCGGGTGCCCTGTGAAGTTCCGTACGGGGGCAAAGCGCACTACGAACTCCGGACGGGAGTGGCTGAAACTCTGTGTATCTGACGCGGTCCATGCGGTTTCAGATACTCAAGCGCGATCGGACCACGAGCTCAGGCGGCCTCGAAGCGCCGGAAGGTCGCGGATAGTCCCTCCTGGTCGGCCTGGAGAGGATATGCCCCCGGGTGATCACCGCTGCGCGATCACTCGGTTTCCATTGCCAGCACCAGCGACTTCAGGCGGGCCCCCACGGCGGTGAACGGGACACTGGACTTCCACAGAAGATCGATGCCGACCGTCCAGTCGGTCTTCGGATAAGCATTCAGGTTGATCTCGGTCAGCACACCCTGAAGGATGTCCTGCGTGACCAGGCGTCCGGGTACCGTGGCCCAACCTGCACCCTCGCGCAGCAATTCAAGCAAAGCGTTCTGGCTTTCGACGTGGATGCAGCGGGGTGACTTGAGGTACTCGCTGGTCGCAATCCTGTCGAACTGACCCCGCAGCGCCAGCCGTGTATGGTCCCGCAGATGCGAAAACCTGACATGGTCGCGATTGGCCAGCGGATGATCCGAGCGCACGACATTCGTCAGGGTGACGTTGCCGACCCTGATGAAGGACAACTCCGACGGATAATTGCCGCGAGCGCAACCCATGCCGAAATCGGCCGTGCCGTCGGCGACCGCACGCACGAGGTCGCTGGGGCAGATCACCGCAATCTGCAGACCGGCGAACCGATCCTGAAGGTCTGCGAGCACGGGAACCAGCCTGCCGGCGGGCACCGCGTCCTCTACGGCAAGGGTCAGGCTGTGATTGCCGGATTCCAGCAAAAGCCCCGCCTGTTCACGCAGCGTATGGCAGTGGGACAGGATCGCCTCGACTTCCTGCAGCAGGGTCTCTCCCTCGACCGTCAATAGAGGATAGCGGCCGCTGCGGTCGAACAATGCGACCCCCAGATCAATCTCCAGATCAGATATCGCTGTGCTGATTGCGGACTGAACCTTGCCCATTTTCCGGGCAGCTTCGGAAAAAGAGCGAGACTGTGCGGCTGTTTGAAACGCAACCAACTGATCAAGGCTGAACGCCATCCCCCACCTATCTGATTTTTAGATCGGTCCCAACTTGCGCCAACCGCGACCGCGGACCGACAACATCCGAAAACAAAGACTCAAAGTCGGATCGGATTCAACAGAGAGACCATGATGGAAAACACTCCCCACGAGGTGGACCGCAAATTGCCACCCGCGCAAACCTTCGCGCTTGGGCTTCAGCACGTGCTGGTCATGTATTCGGCCTGCATCGTCGTTCCGCTGATCGTCGGAGCGGCGCTTGACCTGCCACAGGACCAGTTGGCGGTCATCATTTGCGCCGACCTTTTCGCCGCGGGCCTGATCTCGATCATCCAGTCCCTTGGCCTGTTCGGTTTCGGGATCCGGCTGCCGGTGATGATGGGCGTCACCTTCGTCTCGATCGCGCCCATCATCTCTATCGGTGCCAATCCCGAACTTGGTCTGCCCGGAGTTTACGGCGCGATCATCGTCTCGGGCATTTTCGGAATTGCGATCGCTCCGTTCTTCGGGCGCTTTTTGCGGTTCTTCCCGCCTGTTGTCACCGGTTCGGTGTTGCTGGTCATCGGTATCAGCCTGCTGAAGGTCGGCATCGAGTGGTCGGCCGGGGGATCGCCACTGCTGCCCGACGGCACACCAAACCCCGACTTCGGCAAGCCCGTCTATCTGCTGATCTCGCTGTCCCAGCTTGTCCTGGTCCTCGTCCTGGTGAAGTTTGCCAAGGGCTTCATCGCGAATATCGCTGTCCTGATCAGCATCATTGCCGGCTATGCCGCCGCCGTGGCACTGGGGGAAATCCACCTGACCGGCATGGATCAGGCGCCCTGGCTGCGCGTCGTGACTCCCTTCCCGTTCGGCGCGCCCACCTTCGATCTGGCCGCTTCGCTGGCGATGTGTCTGGTGATGGTCGTGACCCTGGTCGAATCCACCGGCATGTTCCTTGCGCTTGGCACGATCGTCGGACGGCCCACGACCAACAAGGCGCTTGTCCGCGGTCTCAGGGCGGACGGGATGGGTGCGGTGCTGGGTGGAGTGTTCAACGCTTTCCCATACACCTCCTTTTCGCAGAACATCGGTCTGGTCACGCTGACGGGCGTCAAAAGCCGCTTCGTCTGCGCGGCAGGCGGTTTCATTCTGCTGGCGATGGGACTGGTCCCAAAGCTGTCGCATGTCGTCGCCGCGACGCCGCCTTTCGTCATGGGAAGCGCCGCCACCGTCATGTTCGCGATGGTTGCCATGATGGGCATCCGGATCATCGCCACGGATGACTTCAAGAAAAACTACAACACGGTGCTCATCGCGGCCGTCAGTGTTTCGGTCGGGGTCATTCCGCTGATGTCCCCGCAGTTCTTTGCGCAACTGCCGGGTTGGACGCATCTGTTCACCGAAAGCGGGGTGATCCTTACCACCTTCACCGCCATCGCGCTCAACATCGCCTTCAATGGACTGGGTGATGCCGAGCGCGCCCAGGCCGATGCGGCCGACGCCGCGCTCGCCGTCGAAGCCTAGAAACTTTCACAGAAATCGGAAACACCATGAACAATACCATTCTTCACGCCGACTATCTCGTCACCATGGATGCCACCAATACCGTGATCCGGGACGGTGCCATTCTGGTCGGTAGCACGGGCCGGATCGACGATGTTGGCACCTTCGAACAGGTGCGCTCCCGTGCCCCGGATGCAGCCGTCAAAAGGCTTGCCAATCGCATCCTGATGCCTGGACTGGTCAATACGCACGCGCATTCAGGCATCCTGCGCGGCACGGCAGAAGGGCTACCGGTGTGGGAATGGCTGCAGAAGTTCATCGACCCCATGCACCGTGTCGTGAATGAATACGAGGCGCGCCTCGCCTCGGAACTTTGCTATTCCGAAGCGCTGCTGTCGGGCACCACGACCATCGTGGACATGTGGCGGCACATGCATGGCAGCGCCGAGGTTGCCCGGGATCTGGGCATCAGGGCCGTGCTGGTACCCTATGTCGGCGAGCATCCCGATCACGACTACTTCGAGACACTCTCGACGAACGAGGCCCTGATCCGCAAATGGCATGGCGGCGCCGACGGCCGTGTCAGCGTCTGGGTCGGGCTGGAGCATCTTTTCTACGGGACTCCAGAGGCATGGACCCGCGCAGCCCGGATAAGCCGCGAATATGGGGTGGGCTTTCACACGCACAGCAACGAAAGCCGCTTCGACGTGACCGAGACCGAACGCCGCTACGGCGTCCGCCCCATCGAGGCGCTGGAAAAGTTCGGTCTGCTGGACTGCCCGCGTATTTTGCTGGCGCATTGCGTCTGGCTGTCGAGTGAAGAGATCAAGCTGCTGTCCCAGCATCCCGCGGGCGTGGCCCACAACCCCGTCAGCAACATGAAACTCGCCAGCGGCGCCGCGCCAGTGATCGAACTGCGCAAGATGGGCGTTCCGGTCGGGATTGGCACCGACGGGGAAAAAGAGAACAACAATCTCGACATGTTCGACGAGATGAAGGCTGCGTCTCTTCTTGCGAAGGTATCCACGCTTGACGCGGCAGCCCTGGATGCCTGGTCCGTGTGCCGGATGGCCACGATCGAAGGCGCCAGGGCAATCGGCATGGAAGACCAGATCGGCTCGATCGAGATCGGCAAGCAGGCCGACATCATTGCCGTTCGTTCGAACATTCCGCGCCTGACGCCGCTCATCGGCGGCAGCGACGGAAATATCCACCACAACCTCGTCCACGCTGTCCAAGGCGGAGATGTGGACATGACGATGGTCGCGGGCAGGATCCTCGTCGAAAATGGCAAGCTGCTGACCACCGATCTCGGACAGGTGATCTCGCGCGTCAATGCCGCGGCACCCCAACTGTTCAGTCGTCGGGACGAATGGCTCGCATCCAATTCGGCGGTCGCGGAAGTCACGGCGTGAATGAGAAAACGCCGGGGGCGGCGGTCCTGTCGTCGCCCCTCGCCACAGGAGAACCAAAGTGCCGTCCCAATTCCGTTTCCTATTGAACCACACCGAGATCAGCCTGAGCGCGGCGGGATCTCGGGATACGTTACTTGACTATCTTCGCCTGAGC
>NZ_JAVRQI010000027.1:0-32023 GCF_031854425.1 Paracoccus broussonetiae
AGGCCGCCAGCGCTTGGGGTTCGTCCATCGAATCAACACCTCAATATATGTTGAATTGATAGGACCGATCGGGCGTGAGGTTCAAGCACGTTTTAGAGATTCTGCAGAAGCAAACGTCCGCTTGGTCCGCATCGCCGCCACCTCACTGCGATCTGGCGGCCTGATCAGATCCCAGACGCGGCGTGCGTCGCTCAGAGCCCATCGCCCCCCGACGCACGGAGCCCAAAGCCGACACTCGGCCCGGACGCAGCGAGTTCGTGGGCTGTGCAAGTGCAGCATCGGGTCCGGCCCGTCGCTGACGCTCGGCCATGACAAGTGCCGCAGCGCCGCATGCCCCAAGCCGACGATCATTGTGGGGAATGTTGCCGATGTGGCATCCACTGAAAGACGATGGCAGCTCAGCTCGGCAATCAGGCTGAGAACTCAGCCTAATTGCAAGCCATATTAGATTTGCCCCATGGCAATGGACAGGTTCAGTATCTGCGCTGACAGACACCGGCGTCGTCACAGAGTGCACCAGCGCCTGCGCCGATGAGCGCTCCTTTTGCGGGATCCTCTTTGAATGCTTTTGCGATCAGTGCGCCTGCGACCGCACCGCCCGCAGCACGTTGAGCATCCGGAGAGATAGTCGATCCGCCATAGGGACTGGGCTCGCAAGCGGCCAGTCCCGCAATCAGGAAAGTTGCGACGGAAAGACGAAGAGCGGTTTTTTGCATGATCATTGTCCTCATAGTTGGGCCGGTTTTTCCGTGGCCTCGAAGGTCTGATGAGGGGAAAGAATTACGCGGACATTACGGCGTCGTAGTCCTACCTGCCTTTTTTGGATTTTTGATCGGTGCTCTGCCCTTGCTGCACTGGCAATCTGATACGAAACGTCGCCCCGAACGAACCATCCACAATATTCACTTCGCCGCCATGTGCCTGGGCGATATCGCGCACCATTTTCAGGCCAAGGCCGGCCCCCGCACCATGCGGATTTCGACGATAGAACGGCTCGAAGACATGGTTCCAGTGTTCAAAGGGGATGCCCGGTCCCTCATCCTGAACTTCGATGATGCCCGAGGGGTCCAGCCGAACCGCGATGGTGCCACGTCCGCCGCCATGCTGCACGGCATTCTGAACCAGATTTACGATCATTCTGTCCAAGCTTTCGCGGTCACCTGTCATCCGCACAGGTTGCTCAGGCTTCTCGAGCGCAAGATCATAGCCGCGAGCCACGGCATAGGGTGCCAAGTCGGCGACCGCCTCCGAGAGAATCTCGCCCAAATCCAATGAAGTGTGCGCCAAATCGCCTTGGCGGAACCGCTCGATCTCCAGCAGTTGGTGCGCCATGGTTGCCAAGCGGCGGGTGATCTGGCGAAGGTTGTCTCGATCTGGGCCATCCGGTAGCGCGTCGATGCGAAGCTGGGCTATGGCGATCGGCGTTCGCAGTTCATGTGCAGCGTTCATGAAGAACTGCTCAGTGGCTTCAATGCCTGCATCCAAGCGGCGCAGGGCTTCATTCATACCTTCGATAATGGGGACGATTTCATCCGGCAGATCGTTGGACGGTAACTGGCGTCCGCGGCTGTCATAGTCGATTTGAGCGACTTGCCGAGACACGTCTAGTATGCCGTTCAAGCTACGCCGTACGAAGGCCGGCACGATGGCGAGCGTCAACAGAATGAGTACAGTTACTGGTACGACGATCACCAGCAGGGCCAACAGAAGCGTGGCTTTGAAATCGCTGATGAACGCGCCGCCTCCAACCAGGAGGTAGAGTTCGCCTGCCGGACCAGAACGACGCTCAAATTTGGCGGTAAGGTTTGGATCGTCCTTTGCGCTACGCATATCCATGGCTTTAAGGCGCGCGGCGTCGTCTATCATGTTCAGTGCAAACGCAGGCGGTGCACCTGACATCACTCGCGCTCCATCCTCGGCCTCTACGATGAACCAGAAGGAGGGCGATGCTTCGCGTATCGTTCGCAAAGACTCGTTGGGGCGCACAACCAGCACGCCATCGCCATCCCGCACAATCGAAGCTGCCACGGCTCGTCCCGCCTCGCCGGAAACGATCACGCCGGAAAATGACGCGTGGAACACAAGTCCGAGCATGACTATGGAAAGCACCATAAAAGCGACGATCTGGAAAAGTATCAGTCCCCGCGTGATCCGCCATCTCAGGGTCTGGGCGCGCCCGTTCATTCCTCCACCTCTCGGATGAAATAGCCTACGCCCCGAACATTGTGGATTTCAGCACCAGCCCCGGCATCAGCCAATTTGCGTCGTAGCCGAGACATGTTGGCTTCGAGCGAGTTGGACTGGATTTCGTCGTCAAAGCCATAAACGGCATCTTCAAGCGCCGCTTTGACAACCGTCCGACCCGGACGGCGCAACAGCGTTTCGAGGATGAGAAGTTCGCGACGGGTGAGGTCGATTTTTTGGCCGCTGACCCGTACTTCCCGTGCGGAGGTATCATAGGCCAGACCACCAATGCACATCGTGTCCTCTACTATCTCGGGAGAACGGCGCAAAACGGCATGGATGCGTGCCAGCAACTCATCCACCTCGAAGGGCTTGGGAAGATAATCATCTGCGCCGATGTTCAGACCGTCGATACGCTGATGCGTCTTGCCCAAGGCCGAGATGATGATTGCTGGAACCTGACGCGGCGAAGCGCGCAGCAGGGGCACGAGGCCAAGACCGTCGCCATCGGGCATCTGTCGGTCGATCAATACGACATCGTGGACACCGTTAGCCAAAGCTTCACGGGCGAGTTCGAGCGTTTCCGCCGTATCGACATTGATATTGTGACGCCGCAGGGCCGCACGCAACGCCTCGGCCATTTCCGGTTCATCTTCGACCAAAAGCACTCGCATATGTCTCTCCGTCCGCTGCCCGGTGGTTCTGGCGCCCAATACTTACCGGAGCGTTACACGGCATGAGAGGGACATGAAAATGCGTGCCGATCTTGGGCCACGTAAGCTTGGCGTAACCATCGTTCCTTAGCGCACGGCAGAGCCCCGATCTTAGGAAGGATGAAATACATTGCCGATACTAGACCGACGCGCTGTCCTCATCAGCGCCATGCTTCTTTCTCTGTCACCCTCGCTCTCCCTCGCAGAGGACGCCGCGGGCGGGCTGGATTACACAACCTACCAATACGGCAGCAAAGGTGGTCAGGACCTGTACCTTGACCTGATCGTGGATCCATCGATCGAGACGGAAGGCCCGCGTCCGGTCATTCTCTACTCTTTTGGTGGGGGCTGGGAACAGGGCGACCGTGGCAGCCGCGAAAGCGTCGATATGTGGAGGCCCTTCCTGTCCGAAGGCTACGCGATTGTAGCCATCGACTATCGGTTGGGTATCCGCGACGCCAAAGCATCCGGCGAGATGACAAAAGACAACGGTACCGAGATGTACCTGCGCGCCATCGAATGGGGCGTCGAAGATCTGTTCGATGCAACAAACTTTGTGGTCGATCACGCAGCAGACTGGAATGTGAACTCCGAGCAGATCGTCACCATTGGCGGCAGTTCGGGTGCCACCAACTCGCTGGTAGCAGAGTACAATTCTGCTAACTCAACGCCCTTGGCGCAGGCGCATTTGCCCGCCAACTTCCGCTATGCCGGGGTCATCTCGATGGCGGGTGCTTTCTGGCTGCCGAAAGGAACACCGCTGGAATTCGCTGCGCGCCCCGCGCCAATCATGTTCTTTCACGGCGCAAAAGACTGGCTCGTGACCTATGACGAGGTGCAGGCAGATTTTGCAGGCTATGGTCCGGCCTATTACTTCCGCAAATTCGCCGGGCCGGCTTATCCGAAATGGTTCGTTGATTATCCGCAGGGCGATCATGTGCTGGCCGCCCTGCCGCTGATGAACCGACAGTCCGAGATCCTGGCCTTTCTGGATCGTTTGGTGATCGGCGGCGAGGAACTGTCGATCCACACCGTGGAAGAGGCGACCGTCCCCAGTTCGTTCGAGGGACTAATGAAACAGCAAGAGACCGAGGAGCAGAACCAATGACAGGCGCAAAAAACATGTTGAAACGGACCAAATACGCCGCGCTTGGCCTGATGCTTGCCAGCTTTGCCGCCTGCGGCTGGTCACCCGGTTCGGAATACGACGCAAAAGGTCCGGTCGAGGCAGCGTTCATGGCGCGTGGCCCGTGGCAGGTCAGCCGCTCGACCAGCGACGAGGCCTGCACCAGTAAAGGCCAATTCTGCGAGATCTGGGCGCCGACAGGCCCCGCCACGGACAACGCCCCTGGCCTGCGCGGCGGCCGTCACCCGGTGGTCGCATGGGCGAACGGTTCGGGTCAAAAGCCCGAAGTTTACGCGCAATTTTTGGACCATCTGGCATCCTGGGGCTTTGTCGTCATTGCCCCACGTGACGAGATGACGGGCAACGGGCAGACGGTAGCTGATGCCGCCCGATATATCATCCGGCAGGGAGAAACTCGCTCCAGCCCGTTCTACGGCCGTATCGACCGGAAGCGTATGGCGGCGGTCGGTCATTCGCAAGGCGGCGCCTCAGTCGCGGCGCTGCACGCCCGCAACGAACCTCTGTTTCGCACTTATATGACCTATCACATCTCGCCCGACTTCTTCGCCCGCTGGTGCTGTGCAGTCGATCAGGCCAGCTATGCGGATTTGTCGCCGCGCGGCTCTATCTTTCACTGGGCGAGCCAGGTCGATAGCGGCAATCCCGATTGGTATGAGGCTGTCGGCGGCACCGCACCCAAGGCCTTTGCTCTGCTGCGCCATGCCGGGCACGAGGCAATCGGCCCGCGCCCGCGTCCCTATCTGGGTTATTCGACCGCATGGCTGATGTGGCAGTTGAACGGCGACCGTCGAGCAGCGGCGGCATTTGCTCCACAGGGCGAATTTTTCAACGACAACAGCAGTTGGGCCGACAGTCGCGCCGCCCGCACCGGCCTGTAAAGCAGAAAGGACATAGGATGAAAACGCCAGTTCTTGCCATTGCCGCCTCATTACTGGCGATGGCCACCACGGCAGCAGCTGCGCCGCGCATCGCGGATGCAATTCCGCTTTACGGCGCAGACAACCCGGGCAGCCCGAATGATGAGATGCTGACCGGATCGGGGCGTGATGTCCGCAATGTCACCTATCCGACGCTGACGCCGGTTTTGCCCGCATCTGGAACCGCAAATGGTGCGGCGGTGATCGTGGCACCGGGCGGCGCTTTCATGTTCCTGTCAATGGACGGCGAGGGCTGGGACGTTGCTCGCGCCCTTGCCGATCAGGGGATTACTGCCTTTGTGTTGAAATACCGACTGAACCCGACTCCGGCAGATCCCGATGAATACTCCCGCGATCTGCTTACCCTGTTGTTTGGCGCAGCAAGCACAGATCCCGCCCGGGAGGTTGAAACCGCCCACGCAACCGAGGACGTCACCGCAGCCCTTGATCTGCTGTGGGGCCGCGCCGATGATTGGGATCTTGACCCGGAACGGCTGGGAATCATCGGCTTCTCCGCCGGTGCGATTGCTGCACGGCATGCGGTGCTGAGCGGCGCCAACGCCGCGTTTCTCGGCAACGTTTATGGCCCGATGGAGGCAGTCGATGTCCCGGTCGAAGCGCCCCCGCTGTTTGTTGCGCTAGCCATGGATGACCCTCTGTTCAGCCGCGGCGATTTTGGGCTCGTAACTGCATGGCGCGACGCCGGACGCCCTGTCGAAATGCATGTCTATCAAAGCGGCGGCCACGGCTTCGGGACTGGCAAACCGGGCGAAACCAACGCCCTGATGATGTCGCAATTCCTCGCCTGGCTGAACATGCAGGGCTTTTTGTCCGGCGAATAATC
Source organism: Paracoccus broussonetiae (assembly GCF_031854425.1). Lineage (NCBI taxonomy): Bacteria > Pseudomonadati > Pseudomonadota > Alphaproteobacteria > Rhodobacterales > Paracoccaceae > Paracoccus > Paracoccus broussonetiae. Next base: position 5,806 of record NZ_JAVRQI010000027.1, read on the forward strand.
CGCCGTGGCAGCTGCGACGCGCACGAACGGCGGCTATTCTCAGTTGCTGCGGATGCAGTGCCGCACGGCCGAAAGTCGACTCACCGCCGCACGGGTACATAGCGCGACAACGAAACGCTCGCCCTCGCTGCGTCTGCAAACGGCAGCTAGGTCCGCATCGCAGACGCTTCTCAGCCAAAAATGCTGCGGGACGTGTGGAGCGGCTGCTTCGGGGAATGCTGTCGTGCGGCATTATCAGGATGCGACCGTCCGCAACGGGCCGAGGCTGTGTCGAAACCCCTCGCTGTGCTATGGTTCCGCGAGTGCGGAAAGGGACGGGATAGGGGCGCCCAGAGGCGCCCTTCGACTTCCTTGCATGACCTGGCCCCGCGTGGATCGCCTGGGTCAAAAAATCAGGCGGCGTATTTCGCGACGACGCCGGGCTGCTTCGACCAGTTCGCATACCAGGTGTCGAAAAGCTTGAGCTGGGCTTCTGCATAGCCCTGCTGGCTCGCCGAGAGCGCATCATCAGCATTGAAGTGGAGCTGGTATTCCGCATTCCCCTTCAGGACCATCATGTGCTTGAAATAAAGCACCAGGTCCGGCCCTTCATCGAAGGACGAGAGCACGGCCAGGGCCTGCTCAAGCTCGAGGGCGCGGGCGCGCGCCTCGGCATCGCCCTTTGCCGCCGCCTTCGAGAGCGCGACGAGGTGAAGAACCTCGCGCGGCAGGACGCAACCGATGCCAGTGATCGCGCCCGTGGCACCGCAATTGACAAAGCCATCGAAGACGCAGGTATCGACGCCGACCATCAGCGTCACGCCATCATCCTTGCTGGTGATGAACTCGGCGGCGTAGCGCAGGTCGTCGACGCCGCCGAATTCCTTGAAGCCGATCAGGTTCGGGTGTGCGGCGCGCAGGTCGAAGAAGAGGTCGGCACGCGTCCGGAAGCCGTAATAGGGGCTATTGTAGATCACGGCCGGCAGATCCGGAGCCGCGGCAAGGATCGCCTTGAAGTGGTTGCGCTGCGCAGTGATCGAAGGGCCGCGCGAAAGCACCCGCGGAATGACCATGAGGCCTTGGGCGCCGACCTTGGCTGCATGCGCGGCAAGGGCGACTGCCTTCGCGGTATTGATCGCGCCAGTGCCCACGATCACGGGAACCCCGGCCTTCACCAGGCGCTCCACGCCCTCCATTCGCTCCTCGTCGGTGAGCAGCGGCCAATCGCCCATCGAGCCGCAATAGACGACGGCAGACATGCCCAGGCCGATGAGCTCAAGGCCCTTTTTCACCAGCCCGTCGAAATCCGGACGACGATCCGTGGTGCAGGGCGTCATGAGGGCGGGAATGCATCCCGAGAAGAAATTGTCAGCCATATTGATCTCCTGATGTCATGAAGACCGCCCCGCTTGAGGCAGTTTCGAACTAAATATACTTGTTGTATATTCAGTGTCGACTCAATTGTGGCGCTTTTGCTTGGTTTGTTTCGACAATCAGAGCGAGATCTGGCTTGGTCTCTGGTCAATGAGAAGTTTCTGGATCACTCGGATGATCTGCTCTGCATGCGATGCGCCCAGACGGTCGCAAAGTTCGATGTCCCGTGCCTCGATGGCCGCGATCATCTCCTCGTGCTCGGTTACGAACTCGCGCGGAAGCTTGTCATCGAAGGACAGGTAGTAAAGGCGCAGAAGCCGTCTACCATCGTCGAGCAGGCGGCAGAAGAGAGACGTGTAGTAGGAATTGCGTCCGGCCTCGGCGATGGCCGCGTGGAACTCGCGGTTGATGGCGATCATCGCGATCGCATCTTGGTTGTCGACGGCAGCAGCATAGCGCGCCTGGCATTCCCTGATCACCACGAGATCGGATTCCCTATGCATCTCGGCTGCATTCCGCGTGGTGACGCGATACATGAGCGTGATCGCATCGAAGAACGACTTGAGGTTCAGGAAATCGATCGGGGTCACCATCGTCGATCGTGTGGGCAAGGTGATCACCAGGCCTTCGGCAGCCAGTCGCACGAGGGCCTCTCGGACCGGAGTTCGTGAGGTTCCCATGCGCTCGGAGAGCTGGACCTCGTCGATCGGACTTCCCGGCGCCATGATCAGGTTCAGGATGTCGTCCTTCAGGATGTCATAGACATGCTGGACGATCTGTCCGCGACGGGGGGGCGATACTTCTTCTGGTGTGTCCGGCATCTGCTTACCTGCTAATAAGAATTTCAAGAAAACATCGAGGCAGTTGTTGCCCCTGAAAACCCAAAGAGGGGCGGCCAGACGGCCGCCCCTCCCCGGTACATCATAGCCGGATTAAAGGCTGGCGCCTACTTTCCGAAGCTCGGCAATGGCCGGTGCCTTCGGCAACCAGACCTTGTCATAGGCCTCCGTGATCTCGGCGGTGTTGGCCATGTCGACATCGACGATCTTGATGCCCGAAGCCTTGAAGTCTTCAAGGCGGGTCGCTTCGTTTGCGACGGTCGCGTCGATCTGTTTGCCAAGCTCTTCCTGGGTGAGCCGCGTGATCAGCTCACGGTCGGCCTCGGCCACCGATTTCCAGCTACGGGCGGAAACCAGGGCCACGCAAGGCATGAAGAGCGCATTGAGGCGGATCATGGTCTTGGAGACCTTGTCGAAGCGCTGGTTCCAGGCCAGATCCAGGTCGGATTCAAGCCCGTCGACCTGGCCGTTCGACATCGCATCGAAGACTTGCGGTGTCGGGATCGGCGTCGGCGCAGCGCCGAGCAGCTGGTAGAAGTCGCGGTAGGCCGGGGTCGTGTTGATCCGGAGCTTCATGCCGCGGATGTCATCGATGCCCGCGGTTTCCTTGCCGGTGAAGACGACCCGTAGGGTAGTGATGCCATAGCCCAAGCCGATCGTTCCGGTTTCGGCAGGCAGGACATCGAGCAGCTTCATCGCTTCGGGAGTGCGCACAAGGGCAGCGACCTTTTCTGTCGTGGGAACCAGCCACGGGGCGTTGATCGCCGCGATTGCCGGGACGCGCGAACCAAGCTCGGCAGTCATGATCCAGCCCATGTCGAGCGCGCCCGACTGCATCTGCTGGAGCATTGCAGCTTCGTTGCCAAGCTGGTTGGACGGGAAGACCTGGATCGATGACCGGCCATCGGTTTCCTCGGCCAGGCGTTTGCCGACGGTCTCGGCCGCGACGTTCCACGGGTGGCCGGGCGGCGTGGTGATGCCGAGACGATAGGTGCTCTTGCCCTGGGCCCGCAGGATGCCAGGGGCGCCCAGGACGACGGAGGCGCCGATCGCGCTGTTGAGGAAGAGGCGGCGTGAGATTGTCATGGAAGTCCCCTGTTGATCAGTTGAAGAAAGTCGAGAGCGACGGGAAGATCGACAGCAAAACCAGGATGATGCAGCTGACGAAGAAGAAAGGCAGCGTCACGATGAACATCTTGCCCGGCTTGGCCCCCGTGACCGCCGCGGCCACGAAGAAGTTGAGGCCAACCGGTGGCGACAGGAAGCCGAGCACCAGGTTGACGACGGCGACAACACCGAAATGGACCGGGTCGATGCCATAGACATCGGTCGCGATGGGTAGAAGGATCGGAACCGTCATGATCAGGCCCGGAGCGCCGTCGATCACCGTCCCGATGACGAGAAGGATGACATTGACCATGAGCATGAAGGTAATCGGGTCATGGGCAACCGTCTGGATCCAGGCGGCTACATGCTGTGGAACCATGCCGTAGACGAGAACCCAGCTGAACACCGCGGCTCCAGCGATCAGGAAGAGGATGCCAGCCGATAGGATGCCGGCCTTGACGAACATGCGCGGCAATTGCCCGAAGCGAAGGTCCCGCGTCACATAACGGCCCACCAGAACCGATGCGACCACACCAAGCGCCGCGGCCTCCGTCGGGTTTGCAAGGCCGGTCAGGATCGAGCCTACGATGATCAACGGAATGAGCAGCGTCGGGATCGCACGGGTGATGGTCGAGATCCGCTCCCTCGCAGTCCGCTTTTCGCCGCGGGGATAATTGTAGACGTAGCCCATCAACGCGATGATCACGCAGAATGACACTGTAAGCATGACACCGGGAATGATCCCCGCCGCGAGCATGGTTCCCACGGGAACCTGCGCCATGACGCTGTAGACCACGAACATGATGGACGGCGGGATGATCGGGCCAAGCATGCCTGCATAGGCCGTCAGCCCCGCGGAGAAGGTCTTGTCGTAGCCTGCCCGCACCATTTCAGGCACGACCATTTGTCCCATCAGGGCGACCTGGGCCGCGGCGGATCCCAGGATCGAGGCGACGAACATGTTGGCGATGAGATTCACATAGGCAAGGCCGCCCTTCATCGCCCCGACAAAGGCCATCGACATGTCAATGATACGGCGCGTAATCCCTCCACCGTTCATGACCTCGCCGATCAGGATGAAGAGCGGGATGGCGATGAGGCCGTAGCTGTCGAGACCGGTGAACATCTGGGTTGGGAAGGATGCGAATAGCACCGTGTTGTCCGTCTGCCAGATATAGGCTGCGGCGGTGAGGCAGAGCGTGATCGAAATCGGGACCCCGACCATCATCACGAAGACAAAGATGACAAAGGACAACATCAGGCAGCCTCCTCGGCAGTTGCCATGGCATCCTGGGTGCGCTTCTCGACCAGTCCGAGATCCTCAAGAAGATTGGCGGCGGTATGCACTATCAGAGTCAGTGAGAAGATCGGGATGACGATGCTGACGAGCCAAGTTGGCCATTCGAGCGTCTGCGTGTGCTCGGTATAGAGAAAATTGAAACTCTCACCGGCATATGATTTGGCGTCGAAACCGTGGGACGCGATGCCGATGGGGTCAAGCCAGAACCAGCACATGACGGCAAGGCCAATTGCGAAAGCCAGTGACAAACCGGAGGCAAGAGCGCGGACTCGCCCGTTCCATGCGTTGGAGACATTGTCGGCAAGCAGGGTGACGGCGAAGTCGATCCGGAGCCGGATCATGACGGAGGCACCGATGAAACCGAGCCAGACCATGGCCAGGATGGAAGCCTCGTCGATCCAATAGATGGGAGTGCGCAAAGCGCGCGTGGATACATTGAGAAGTATGAGTGCAAGCAGGATTCCCATCAATAATCCTGCGGCGAGCTTCTCCACCCTGACCAGTCCCTGCGACAGGTCGGCCACAGCTTCAGCTGCGCGAACGCGGCGCAACGGCGTGCCTTCCATGACGAATCCTTTTTGTATTATCTCTGCATTTTTGGAGTATTTTAAGAAGATTTTGTCAATGCTTTTGGCGCAATTGGCGCATTTTTCCCCAATGAATGCACGAACGTTTCATTCCTCGGGCAGAGCGCCCGCTCCCGAGGCTCTGCAACAACACCCCAGGGCTGTGAGGATATCGCTGCGCTATGCCCTTACGGCCGCTTTGACGAATGCTGCCGCGCAGCATGGTGACAGGCCGTTCGGCAGGTATGGGCCGGCCTTCCCTATAAGAAGGTCCGGCCGCCGGCCTCAGCCAAATCCGCTAATTTCCGCACCGCAGCATGTTGGTCGGCGCCTTAAGCAGCGGCGCCACGTAGCGAGGACGGAACCGATCCGTCAGAACGGGTCGTGATAATGCGCGTCCGTGGGCTCTTCGTCAGGGAGGGGCACGGTCCGGGCGTCGTCTTCGCCCCAGTCGTTGCGATAGACATGCCCGCCTTTCATGACGAACCCCAATGAGCGAAGTGCGTGGAAGTCCTCCAGCGGATTGCCCTGGACCGCAACGATATCGGCTAATTTACCGACGCTCAGCGATCCGGTCTGGTCTTCGATTTCCAGCATCCGCGCTGGTTGAATTGTGGCGGCCTGGAGTGCCTCCAGCGGCGTCATGCCGGCCTCGAGATAATACTCGGCCTCGCGGATGGTGGCAGTGGTGCCGTCATTGGGCTCAAACGGGAACTGGTCGCTGCCGAGCGCGATGTTCACGCCCTCCTCGACCGCCGTCTTCAACGCCTTCCAGTGATCGACCCCTACCTCTTTCACCCGGGCCATATACCAATCGGGCGCCCCGATTCGGCGGAAGAACTCAAAAGTGGCTGGCTGGCTGACAATCATTGTCGGCACGAACCAGACGTCCTTCTCATGCATCAGCTGCAAGACCTCGCGGTCGAGGAAATAGCCGTGCTCAATACCTTTGACCCCCAGATTCACCGCCTCGCGCGTTGCGTCCGAGGAACCGGAATGCGCCGTCACCTTGACACCGTGACGGGTGGCGATTTCGACCGCGGCCTGAATTTCGTCGGGCATCATCAGGCCCTGAGCCACGCCGCCGCCGGGGGTGCCGATGCCGCCAGTGATGGCGATCTTGATCCAGTCGGCACCAGCGCGGATCTGGCGCCGGGTTTCCTTGCGCACCTCATAGGGTCCGTCGTTGGTCGGCTCCAGCGTGGTGCCATGGCCGCCGGTGATGCTGACGATCTCGGCCGCCGTAAAGATGCGTGGGCCAGGGAATTGGCCCCGCTCGATCGCGCGCGCCACAGCCAGGTCGGCGTGCCTGACCTCGCCGGTCAAGCGGATGGTGGTGACCCCGCTCAGCAGGGATTTGTAGGCATTGTCCGCCATGCGCAGCGCCAGCGCCGCCTCGGATTCATCCGCCAGTTCCAGCATCTGAATGCCGGGAAGGATCAGGCCCAAGTGCACATGGACGTTCATCAGACCAGGCACGAGCCATTTGCCTGGCAAATCGACGCGGCGGGCGTCATCAGGGATTGCCGTGTCTGCGGCCGTGCCGGCAGCGAGGATGCGGCCATTATCGACGACGATCACCGCGTCGCGAACCACGTCGCCAGTCAGCACGTCGATGTAGCCGTCTGCGGTCAGAGCTGTGGGCTCGGCGAGACTTGCCTGCGGCAATCCCAACCCGATTGCCAGTGCGAGAAGACGGAGCGATTTCAGGCGCATGTGTCTTGTCTCCTAAAGCTATTGCAGAAGGAAAGGCGCTATTCGCGCCAACAGTCTGGATCCGAGGCAGGATCGATCTCGGCCCGGACCAGCGTCACTCGGCCGATCTTGTCTCCCACCAGATCCGCATGGCCTGCCGCCAGCATGCAGGATACCTTGCCCTGCGCGCGGCTGCGGATGATGTGATAGGTATAAATGCGGTCCCCTTGCTGGAAACTGTAGCGGAACGGCAGCACAATCTCGACCGCGTCGGTCATCTGCTGGATCATCTGGAACCGTTCGGCCCATCCGGCCGGGCCACGCATCACCTCGGCCCCGTCGATGAGCAGAGGTGCGTCGGAGGTGAAATAGGCCGCAAAACCTTCTTCGGTGAAGGCCCCTGGCTGGGCCATCGCCCCATTCCACCAAGCGAACATTTCCGATAGCCTGTCCGGATCCGCGGCGATGGCTGTGGTAGGAGAACCGTCTTGCGCTTGCGCACCATACGGCCAGGAGCTAAGGCAAAAGACAATGGCCAGGCGAACGGCCTTTTTGTAGGAGATCAAGGCCATGTGCGCTCCTGTGCAGACGATGCGAAGGGGTCCCGGAAGGGATCAGCGTGCTGATTGGAGGATGGCAATGGGTTCTACATTTGGCAAGGAGTTACGTGCCTTGTAGAAAAATGCGGCCGTTTTGTGGAAGCCCGCACGCATGGTGAGCGGCAGCTTCTCTAATCGGGTGATCAGGTCAAGCTCGGTTTTGTGCCTTCGTCGGGATCTTGTCGCTCATCCGGGTCAAGCCTCTCTTCGCAGTCTGAACTGGCCCGTGTTGATGTGAAGGCCGCTGCATGCATGTGTCGGATTGGCTGTGGAGCGCCAAGCTTTGTCTAGCGGTGTGTCAGCCACAGCAGCCATTTTCGGCGTCATCCACGGACCTCGTCCGGTGAGGACGATCCCGTCGCGATCAGTCGAAAGGGTCAGGTCATGCGACGCCCTCCGATCGATCACGGCGGAACTCGGTACCGTCGGTCCACATGCGATGCATGACGACGGCGAGCTTTCCGGCGACGGCGACCACCGCCCTTCGGCGGCCCTGGTCAGGTCCGTCAAGCTGGTGTAAATTTCCTGATGGCCTGAGGGCATGATCAGGCGGCTTTTGTGGTTATGCTGAGAATGGGGTCGATTTCCTCCTTGTCGATCTGGGCGAAGGCCTCGACCATCATGTAGCGGCTCGAGGTCTGCCATTCGTCGTTGGCTTCGAACAGCACGGCACCGATCAGGCGCATGATAGATGCCTCGTTCGGGAAGATCCCGACGACATCGGCGCGCCGCTTCACCTCCTTGTTCAGGCGTTCGATGGGGTTCGTGGTGTGCAGCTTGGTGCGGTGCTGTCGCGGGAAGGACATATAGGCCAGCACGTCATGCTCGCTGGCGTCCATGAGATCGGCCAGCTTCGGCCAACGCGGGCGCAGCTGTTCGGACACCTTGCGCCAGGTTTCGCCCGCATGGGCGCGGTCGGGCTGGTCGAAGGCCTGCCGGATCGCGGCGGCAACGACGGTGTGCTGGCCGCGCGAGACATGCGCGAGGGCGTTCCTGATCCAGTGAACGCGGCACCGCTGCCATGTGGCCTCGAACACGCGGGCGATGGCTGCCTTGAGACCGGTATGGGCATCACTGATCACCAGCCTGACCCCGCCAAGGCCTCGGGCACGCAATGAGCGCAAGAACTCAGTCCAGAACGTCTCGGCTTCGGACGGGCCGATCGCCAGACCAATGATTTCGCGGCGGCCCTCGGTGTTCGCGGCCACGGCGATTATCGCCGCGACCGGCACGATCCGGCCACCCTGGCGCACCTTGAGGTAGGTGGCGTCCAGCCAGACATAGGGCCACTCGCCGGTCAATGGGCGGTTCAGAAACTCGCCGACGCGCTCGTCTATGTCCTTGCACAGCTTCGAGACGGTGCTCTTCGAGATGCCGCTCAGCCCCATCGCCTGCACCAGTTCGTCGACGCGACGGGTGGAGACGCCGCCGATCCATGCCTCCTGTATGACGGCGACCAAGGCCTGCTCCGATGTCTTGCGGGCCTCAAGGAAGCCCGGAAAGTAGCTGCCCTGCCGCAACTTCGGCACACGCAGGTTCAGCGTGCCCAAACGGGTATCGAGAGCGCGCTCTCGATACCCGTTGCGCCAAGTCGTGCGTTCCCCGCTGCGCTCATGGCGGCCAGCGCCGATGATGCCTTCCACATCGGTCTCCATGATCAGTTGCAGCACCGCTTCGGCAATGCCGCGCAGGAAATCACCCTGATCGTGCTTGGCCAGAAGCTCGGACAGGTCCATGTTCGTCTTGGTCATCGGGGTCTCCGTAAGGTCCGTGGTTGAAGTCGCCAAACTCCACCTCGAACATACACCTCGATGGCCACCTGGGATCACACCGCCGATGGCGACGAAATTACACCAGCTCCTCGGACGCTAACGCGGCCCTTCCTACGCAGCAAGCGCAGGAGGCCCCAGCTCTTGATGCCGGAGCTTGAGACCGCGCGCATCAGCATGGCATTCGCCGCCGCGTAGAGTGCGGCGCGCACGTCGGGGTCTCCGGCCTTCGACGCAGCCCCGCTCAAAAAAGTCTTTGCTCCAGCAAAGAGGTCCGCATCGCTCCCCATCTCCTCACGGTTTTCGCGGCGCGTTGCCTGAGGGGCGACTTCGCAAAATGCTGCGACGCAGCATGGTAACGGGCCGGCCGGCAAGAATCCTGTCGGCCGGTGTGTTGTTCACAGATCAGTTCCCTCTGACAAGGTGAGCGCGTCATCGAGATCGACGCCAAGATAGCGAACGGTACTGTCCATCTTGGTGTGACCCAGCAGAAGCTGCACCGCCCGCAGATTTCCCGTGTTCTTGTAGATCTGCGCCACCTTCGTGCGTCGCATCGAGTGGGTGCCATAGGCACTAGGTTCCAGCCCGATCGACATCACCCATTCACGCAAGACCCGCGCGTATTGCCGTGTCGACAGGTGCGGACTGTGGTGCAGGCGGCTGGGCCACAGATACTCGATGCCAATCATCTCAGGGTCGGCAATCCAGCGCTCAAGAGACTGACGCGTCGTCTCGGTGATTTCGAAGCGGACAGGCTTTCCGGTCTTGCTCTGGGTCACGGAGGCGCGCTCCTTCACCCGTCCCGCGGCGAAGACATCGCGGACTTTCAGACCGACGAGGTCACAGCCGCGCAACTTGCTATCTACGGCCAGGTTGAACAGTGCCAGATCCCGCTTGTTGCCTGCCATCTCCAGACGGACGCGGATCGACCAGACGTGCTTTGGCAGCAGAGGGCGTTTCTGGCCGATGATGCGTCCCTTGTTCCATGGCGGGCGCTCGGGACGCAGGGCGGGAAGAAGGTCGTTGGACATGGTGTTACCTCCTGTCCGCCTGCCCACCCTAACTTCGGCTGATCCGACAGGGAGGAAGGTACCACCAAGCTTCCGAGTCTTTCGGCTCTTTTTGCATGCTATGTCTGGAACAGCCCCCATCGATGCCTTGACAGATTCAGGTTTTCGTATATACATAAACATATGCTGATGATCGTTTGGGATGAACCAAAGCGGCAGATCAACCGTGCCAAGCATGGATTGGACTTTGCCGATTTGAACGAAGAATTCTTTCTGTCGTCCATGGTAGTCCCAAGCAAGGAAGGACGGCACATGGCAATTGGCCGACTTTCTGATGGCACGATCGCAGTGGTCTTTGCCACGTTGGGTAGCGAGGGGATCTCCGTGATCTCGATGCGCCCGGCAAGCAAAAAGGAAAGGAGCCTGCTATGACGAAAAAGCACCTGACCGAAGAGAAGATCCAGCGCATGATCGCGAGTGACCCTGACGCTCCGGAAGCCACGGACGACCAAATTGCCCGGGCGAAGCCTTTTCAGGAAGTTTTTCCCGAGTTGGCAAGTAACCTGCGCAAGAATCTCGGTGGTCGTCCAAGGTCCGAAAACCCCAAGGTGGCCGTATCTCTTCGACTTGATCAGGAGGTGGTGGCGCGCTTCAAGGCACAGGGCCCTGGTTGGCAGAGCCGAATGAACGAGGCGCTAAGGTCAGCGGCTGGACTGTAATGTTCGCTCTATCGCGTGATTGACCGACTTCACCGCAAATGCGCGTGCTTATCGGCTGCGCAGCTTTCGCTTCGACAAGTGTGACGGGTCGCTACGGCTAACGCCGCCGCGAAGAATGCGCTGCGCTCGACCGGCGGCAAGGGGCCGGCCCGCCCGAGCCGGGGGGCCAAGTCGCTCGCTCAGCCAAACTCACCAATTGTTGCCCCGCCGCATGTCCCTCGAGAGCCCATCGCGGACATCCGAAAAGTCTGCCGGGCCTCGAATTTCTGCGCATGCAAAGTGTTGCTACGTGCGAGCACCAACCACCTCAAGATTCGCGGAGCCTTAGACCGCATGATCGCGATGTGAGCTGACTGGCTAACGTGACGTCGAGATCATCAGGTCGCGGATTTCAGGTTAACCCTTGCCTCGAGCTTCGCCGCGGCCTCTTTGCGCTCGCTATAACGATCAGTCAGGACGTCGGACAGATCGCGAGTCAACAGTGTGAAGCGGACCAGTTCCTCCATCACATCGACGATGCGGTCGTAGTAGCTGGACGGGCGCATCCGCCCGGCTTCGTCGAACTCGTCATAGGCCTTGGCGACCGAGGACTGGTTGGGGATCGTGAACATCCGCATCCAGCGACCCAGCACGCGCATCTGATTTACGGCATTGAAGGATTGTGAGCCGCCCGAGACCTGCATGACGGCCAATGTGCGGCCCTGCGTGGGACGGATTGCCCCCATGGCCAGCGGAATCCAGTCGATCTGAGACTTCATCACGCCGGTCATCGCGCCATGCCGCTCCGGGCTGGTCCAGACCTGGCCTTCGGACCAAAGGCACAGATCGCGCAGTTCCCGGACCTTGGGATGATCCGCCGCGGCATCGTCCGGCAATGGCAGGCCATTGGCATGAAAGACCCGCGTCCCGCAGCCAAAATGGCGCAGCAGACGCCCTGCCTCCAGCGTGGCGAACCGGCTGTAGGAGCGTTCCCTGAGCGAGCCGTAAAGCAGCAGGATGTGCGGCGGATGGCTGACCCGTGGTCGAACATTCACGTGAGACGATAGCCAGATTTAGACTCAGGATTCATAACCAACAGATGACGGCTGCAGCGAGAGCGATGCCGGAGAGAAAAACCTTCGGACAACGATCATAGCGGGATACCAGGCGCCTTCAGTCGGTGAGGCGGTCGAACCTCCCGCGCCAATCCGCCGATGCCAATAATCAGCAGCACCAGCTGTTCCTCTATCACGAGCATGATCGTGTTCGGAACATCGGGGAGATGAGCAGGTTAACCCCGCATGCACCTACCGACGTGAGGATGGAAAATGACCGCTCGTCCAACTTTCACAATCACCGAAGTCCTCTATGGCGGGATCTGCGCGGCGGTGTTTTCAGGGATCGTGCTGGCTATCCTGTCGATGCTGGCCGGTCATCCCTTCTGGATGCCCTTCAACGTGACAACGCAAGCGATCCATGGGCCTGAAGTCCGGCACATCGACGCTGTAGACCTGCCGCATACCGGGCTGGGTCTGGCAATCCACCTCATCTCTTGCCTGTTCTGGGCGGGGATTGCGACCGTGCTGCTGCGATTGTCCCACTCAACCGCCCTTGCGGCTGTGGGAACAGCGTTGCTGGCGCTGCTGATCGACTACGGGCTGCTTCCCGTCAGGCTCAGCCCCGGTTGGCACCTGGTTTTGCCATTCCCTTCGGTAATCGGAGGCTTCGCTGCCCTTGGGCTCGGCCTCTGGCTGGGTTTGTGGCTGGCGAAATCGACCCGCCCCCTGCGGTCGCAAAAGCTGAACGTTCCCGCGCCGTTGCAACGCAGCGAAAGCGTGAACACGAAGTCAGGTCCCAGTGAATTGCGTCACCCGGGCAAGCTGGTGATCGATCAACGTCAGCAGCGCATTGACCCCACGAACCAAGTGACCAGAGATCCGAATTCGCGCCCGGACCTGAACCGCAAACAGCCCGGCGGCAAAAGCTGAAGCACCAGTCGGTGCTGCCCGCGATCTGAAACTACCCCTGCGCCGTCTGATGCGTGCGCGGGGGCCGCGGTGTTCGTCTTCGCACTCGGATGACTGCGCCGACGATTCGGCGGACCAGACCACGCCTGACCGGAGCCGGCTGGAGAGACGGATCAGAACCTCGGCCTGATGCGGCTGATCGACCGGCAGTTCCTCGACACGCCGTTCTATGGGGTTCGCCAGATGACCTGGCACGTGCAGAACGAGGGGCATGGCGTGAACCAGAAGCGCATCCGGCGGCTCATGCGACTTATGCGCCTGATGCCGATCTATCAGAAGCCCAACACCAGCAAGCCCCGGAAGGGGCACAAGACCTATCCCTATCTTTTGGCCGGGCTGCGCGTGGATCGCCCCGGCCAGGCTTGGTGCGCCGACATCACCTATCTCCCGATGCGGCGGGGGTTCCTGTATCTGGTCGCCATCATGGACTGGTTCACGCGCAAAGTTCTGGCCTGGCGCATATCGAACACCCTTGAAGCGGACTTCTGCGTCGAGGCGTTGAACGAAGCCATCCACCGGTTCGGCGCGCCCACGATCATGAACACTGACCAAGGCAGCCAGTTCACGTCCTTCGCCTGGACAGATCGGCTGAAGCGCGTCGGCACCCGCATCTCGATGGACGGCAAGGGGCGGTGCATCGACAATGTCTTCATCGAGCGCCTGTGGCGATCCCTGAAATACGAATGCGTCTACCTGCATGCCTGGGAGACCGGGTCTCAGGCAAAGGCCGCCATCGGATCTTGGGTCACCTTCTATAACCATCGGCGGCCACACACTGCCCATGGCGGCTTGCCCCCCGCCGTGGTCTACTTCAACAGGATCGAAACCGACCGGCAGGCGCAGGCAGTAGCTTAAACATGCTCGAAAACTGTCCAAGGATCGGGGAGTAGCTCAATCAGGCTTGATCCCGACAGGCAGCTACAGCGCCGAAACAAAGCAAGCGTAAATCAAAGTGGGTACTGGGTGAAGATCAGCGCGCCGTCGTAACTTCGCTAGAGTCCCTCTCGGTGCCGCAATTCCATGCCAAGGCCGGTCTCGACCTTGCGCGCGCCGCCGGAGGCGTCGTGACCAAGCAATCCATTGGGGCACATCCTGTCATTGTCCCAGCCGGGATGGTTCGCGATCGGGTAAAGACAGATTCCCTCGACCGGGACGCCCCGGGCGCGGGCGCGGGCGACCTCGTCGCGGATATAGGCGAACCACGCTGCACGGCGGTCCCCCTCGGTTCCGGTTTCAGCGATCAGCACCGGGCGGCCGTAGCGTGCAGCAACGTCGAAGAGCAGGTCCGAGAGCGGCCGATAGTGGTGATGATCCATGTCGATCGGCGGACCGCCATGAAGCCATTGGTTGTTCCAGTAGTAATTGACGCCGACCACGTCCAGAAATGAGGGGTCTCCACCAAGCTGGGGCCACATCCGGCCAGACAGCAAATCGAAAGCCTGGAATTGCGCGTCGTGATGGCCGCGCGCGTCGAAATAGCTATGCCGGGTCGTGGGGTCATGGTGAATGGCAATCATCGGCTCGGCGTGGACAAAGCGCGCGCGGGGGTCGATGGATCGTAGCTCGGACATCGCGGCGATCGAGGCGCGAGCCAGCTGGCATTTCAGCTCGAAACCGCGATGCGCGGCAAAGGGGTTCAGGTAGCGCGCGTCACCTCCCGCCCAGGCAAAAAAGCTGATCTCATTCACCGGGCACCAGAACGGCACGGCATCGGTCAGATCGCGGTGCAGCCGCCCGACCGCACGCGCGAATGCCGCGAAGCGCTCCACGAAAGCCGGTTGCCAGATATCAAGGTCGTCGGGCCAGCCGTAATGCAACAGATCCCAGATGACCTGTGTTCCGGCGTCACGCGCCGCCGCGATCATGGGCGCGAGGCTTGAAAAATCGTGGCGCCCCGGCGATGCCTCGATCAGGTGCCAGCGCGCGCCATCGCGGCAGGCGAGAAGGCCCAGTCCGGCAAGCTGGCGGTAATCCTGCGCCCCGTGAACGTCGTGACCGATGGCCGAGATCATGTCGATCCGCCGACCCGAGCCCAATCGCTGCGTCGATGCCTCCCACCCGCCGATCACGAAGCTTTTGAAGGTCGAGGGCGGCGGGGCGGGCTGCCGGTCGGCCAGAACCGTGCCGATCAGATCGATCCATTGCAGGACGACGGCGCGGGCGGAGTAGTTTGCCTCGACATGGATTCGCAGGCTGTTTCCCAGTTTGCGGCGCAGGCCTTCGTCTCCGATCAGCCGCGTGATCGCCGCGGCGACCGAATTGGGATCGCGATGCGAGACGAACAGGCCGCTGACCCCATCCACGATCTGCTGCTTGGCGCCATTATCGGCGGTGGCGATCACCGGCAGGCCAGCCGCGCCCGCCTCGGCGATGACATGGGGCATACCTTCGCCTTCCGACAGCCAGCAGAACAGGTCCATCGCGGCCATGAGGTCCGCCACGTCCTTGCGGTCTCCGGTAAAGGTGATGCTTGTGCCCAATGGGCGCGCCATGCGGTAAAGTTCGGTTGCGTATTCAGGCATGAAGGCGTCGGGGCCGCCGACGATGATGAACCGCGCCCTGGGTTCCTGCCGCGACACCTGCAACGCTGCGACGATGAAATCCTCGACCCGTTTCTTGCGGTCAAGCCGACCGACCCAGTCAACCAGCACCTCGTCGGCACCAATCCCCAGCGCCGCCCGCATTGCCCCACGCCGTTCCGGGCGGAATTCGGCAAGATCCACCATCGACGGAATTTCGACCGCGTGCCGGGATCGCCCGGGCATGCGCTTGGCGGCGGCGGCCCGGATGCTGTCGCACACCCCGACATAGCGGGTGGTCAAATGCTTGGGACCGGCCAAAGCCTCGCTGACCAGACCGCCATGCTCGATCAAGGGTGGGCGCAGGGCCATCCGCTCCAGGGCCGGATAGATGTCGGCGACGTTCTGGCAGGAAATCACCACATCCGCCCCCGCCAGACGGCGGCGCAGATAGTCAACTGTATCCTCATAGCTCAGCGCATAGGCGGTGGAGTCGACATGGACGCCAAGCGCGGTCAGTTGCTCATGCGACTGGTCGGGCATCCCCTGCTTGCGAAAGCATGGAATCACTTCGATGCGATAGCGGTGGCGGGGCAGGTTCTGTGCCAGCAGCCGGATCTCGGTCTCTTCCCCGCCCACCACCAGCCAGGCAAGGACAAAGACGATGCGGATTTTGCCGTGATCGGCCGGGGGCATCGGGAAAGCAACGGGCGGGATTTCGCCCCAGCTGCGGAGGTCATCGGGGTTCATGGCGCCTCAAACACGATCTGAAGGAAATCGGGCCGTTCGGCCACCAGCCGAAGCAGGAATTCTGGCGCGTCATCAAGGCCGATGACGTGGGTTATCATGTGCTGGCGGATCAGGTCGCCCTCGGTCTGCAACAGCCGCAAGGTTTCCAGTGCCAACCGCCGCTGGTCCCAAGCATGGGCCAGCTGACGCGGCATCCGGTTGATCTGGGCGCAGCGGATCGCCAGCCCGTTATGGTGGAATTCCTCGCCCAGCCGGGTGTCGTTCATGCCGCCTTGATAAAAGGCAAGGTCGATCACCGTGCCCTGCGGCCGCAAGGCTTGCAGGCATCGGTTCAGGCTGTCCGAGTGCGCTCGGGTCTGAAAGACATATTCCGCGCCCCGTCCGCCGACCTTGTGATGCCATGCGGATTTCGCGTGGCGCACGGCCTGATCCTCTTCCATCGCGTCGAACCCCATGGCTTGCGCGATCCGGCGGCGGAAGGGCGATGGGTCCACGACGACGACGTGCGACGCCCCGCCAGCGCGGGCGAACATTGCGCAAAACAGCCCGACAGTGCCCCCGCCCCAGACAAGCACCGGCCGCCCCTCGACCGCCGCGCCAAGATTGGGCAGGGCCGCGCCGAACTGATCGGCACCGGCATGCAGGATGCCGTTCGCGGCAATCGGGCCCATCTGCGCGACAAAGATCCCCAGCATCGGGTCGATTTCGGGCGGCAGGGGCACCAGCAGGTCATGCGCGGGGTCGGCGACATGGCCGGTCTTGTGACCGAAACTGGCCGCCAGCACGTCGCCCTTGGCGTGGCCGGGCGCGCGGGCATCAATGACCCGCGCGACCTCCATATAGCCCAGAAAGTTGACTGGATAATGCGTCGAGGGCTCGCCCGGCAAAAAGACCCCCAGTCCCTCATCCCAGCGGCTGTGCAGGTAGGGGTTCGTGCCCTTCAGAAAGGTCAGCTCGGTTCCCGCCGAAAGACCAGTATAAAGCAGTTCCAGCCGAAGCTGTCCGTCCTGGGCGGGCGCCTCGTCATATCCGAACAAATAAGGCTCACCCGCGCGCGCGATCCCAAGACTGCGCACGCGGCGATGTTCATGCGGCATTGTCGGCGCTTTGCGCAGCGGTTTGACAAAAGATAGGCTGCGGATCAGCCCGCAGCCCCTCCATCCTTACAAGAACCCCTTCGCGGCTCGAACGAGCGACTGCCAGCGCCACGCGATGGGTTTCCAGCGCTTCGGAATAGGGACAGCGAATGCGGTTTTCGCGGCCCTGCACCGCCTCGATGAAGTCGCGGTCCTCGCGCCAGACAGGATCGCCCTCGGCATGTCTGACGGGACGACCCTGCCCCACATCGACCATCAGGTCATGATCGCTGATCTCAAGTGCTAGCCCGTCGGCAAAGACATGCAGGCCGACCCGGTGGTTCCAACGCAAAAGGCAGGTTGCCGACAGGTTCGCGATGGCCCCCGAGGCAAAGCGCAGGGTCGCAGCCGTCGCGGTCGGCACGGTCAGCCCGTCAAAGTCCTGCCGGTCCCGCCGCGCGACCATACCAAAGACCTCGGTCACATCGCCCGCCAGAAAGCGTGCCGCGTCGATGACATGGGTCGCCTGTTCAACGAGCTGACCGCCGCAGCGATCCTCGTGCCACCACCATTGCGGCGGCGGGGTCTGGTCCAGCCAGAAGCCTTGCAGCAGGTGAGGGGGGTTGTCGACCAGATGCCCGCGGGCTTCGTCCATCGTGTCGAGATAGCGCCAGTGATATCCGACGGCGGTGACAAGTCCGGTGCGCTCGACCTCTGCCGCGATGTCCTCGGCCAGTGCGATGTCCAGCGACAACGGCTTTTCGACGAAAAATGGCAGGCGCTTTTCCAGACAGGCGCGTTCCGGGGCACCGTGGGCAAAGGGTGGAACGCAGATATAGATGGCATCCAGTTCCTCGGCGGCCATCATTTCCTCGTGCGAGGCATAGGCGACGGCGCCGGTCTCCGCCGCCGCCAGTCCGGCGCGCGTGGTATCAGGATCGGCGACCGCAGCGATATGGACATCGTCCATGCTGCCAAGCGTACCGAAATGGCGGTGAGCGATACCGCCAGCGCCGATGAAACCCAGCCTGGTTTTTCCCATTCCATCCTCATCGCGTTGGCGCAGCAAGGCGCGGTAGATCGTCAGGACCGACGCGGCCATGCGGGCGTCGGTAAAGGTTTCGGCCCAACGGCTGCGCCCGGCAGCCGCTGCCGAGGCCCGCCCTGCCGGATCGGCCAAGGCGGAAGCCAGTGCATCGGCCAGCGCCCGCGAACTGCCCGGCTGCACAAGCCACGGATGCCCCTGTCCCAAGGCCTCGCGCGATCCGCAGACATCGGTCGCAACGACCGGAAGTCCGATCGCCATGGCTTCCAGCAGGACCAGCGGCAGTCCCTCGAAGGCCGAGGGCAGCACCAAGAGATCCGCCTGCGCCATAAGATCGGACACATCTTCACGGCGACCCAGAAACTCGACCGCCCCGGCAAGGCCCAGACGGTCCGCCCAGCGGCGTATCGCGCGCTCGCCCGGTCCCAGCCCGACCAGCCGCAGTCGGGCCAGCGTCCCGTCGCGCCGGAGCCGCGCAAGAGCGGCCAGCAGAATCCGGTGCCGCTTTTGCGGCGTAAAGCGGCCCACGCAGAGCAACTCCAGACCGTCACCGCCATGATGGACGGCAGGCGGAAGGGCGATGCCATTCTGAATTGCCTGTGCTTGAAGCCCATCACACTTCATTGCGACCAGCGCGGCCGCCCAGCTTTCGCGCGCGGCAAGCGAGACGGAGATCAGCGCGTCCAGCCGCTTCGCGGCGTCACAATAGGCGCGGATCTGGTCTTCATCCGTCAGCAACCACGGCAGATGCTCGGTCCGGATCACCCCCTTTGCAGCCTCGGAGGCGATTCGGCATAGCTCGTGTCCCTCCCACCCTATGCCAGCGTGGACATGAACGATCTCGGCCGGAAAGCGCGCGATCGTCGCCTGCGCTGCGTCCGCCCCGAAGGTCACTGATGCGAGGCCCAGGCCGCGGGCGCGCAGCGCCAGTTGCCGCCCCGCCTCGTGATCGGGAAAGGCCAGCGTCGCCATTCCGGCTGGCAGCGCGGCGGCAAGGGTGAGCATATGTTCGCCCACGCCAGAAGGGTCCGGACTGTCGGTGATGAGCAGCGCGCGCATCCGACCCTAAGCCTCGCCCGCCATCCCGGCCCCCACCCGGCGGGCTTGCTTCAGCCTTCGGTGGATGGCCAACGCCTGCCCCACGACCTGATCCATGTTGTAATAGCGGTAGCTGCCAAGCCGCCCGGCAAAGATCACCTTCTTCTCGGCCGCCGCAAGCAGTTCATAGCGCCGGAACAACCCGTAGTTCTCGGGCCGGGGGATCGGATAATAGGGGTCGCCTTCGGCTGAAGGATATTCGTAGCTGATCGACGTCCGTACATGCACCTGCCCCGTCAGGTGCTTGTATTCTGTAATCCGGGTATACGGCACGCCCTCGGCCGGGAAGTTGACCACGCCGACCGGCTGGAAATACGCAGTATCGACTGTTTCATGACGGAAATTCAGGCTCCGATAAGGCAGCCTGCCGAAGCGATGGTCGAAGTAGGCGTCAATCGGACCGGTATAGACGGTCAGCTCGCCCCGCTCGGCAGCGCTCAGATCATGGAAATCCGTCCCCAGCATCACATCTATGCCAGAGTGATCCAGCATCCGCTGGAACATCCGGGTGTAGCCGTCACGTGGCATCACCTGGAAGCGGTCGGTGAAATAGCGGTCATCCTGATTGGTGCGCGTGGGGACCCGCGAGGTCACTGACTTGTCGAGCTCGCTGGGGTCCAGCCCCCATTGCTTGCGGGTATAGCCCTGAAAAAACAGCTCGTAGAGTTCGCGCCCGATCGCGTTGACGACCACGTCGCGCGACGTGCGAATATCGGCCATCGGTTCTGCCATGCCAGACAGGAAGGCTGCGGCCTCGACATCCGAAGTCATCGTAAGCCCGTAGATCATATTCAGCGTGGTGCGGTTGATCGGCATGGGAACCGAAAGCCCGCCGACCCGCGCCAACACGCGATGTTCGTAGGGTCGCCATTCGGTGAAGCGGCTCAGCCACGTCAGCACCTCCTCGCTATTGGTGTGAAAGATATGCGGCCCGTAGCGATGGACCAGGATCCCTGCCTCATCATGGTGGTCATAGGCGTTGCCCCCGATATGATCTCGCCGCTCCACAAGCAACACACGCTGACCCGAGATCTCGGCGAACTGTCGGGCAAGCACGGACCCCGAAAAGCCGGCACCGCAGATGGTCACGTCATATTTCTTGGCCCCGCGCAGAATGCTTGGCAAAGGTGGGCTTGCGGCAGCTCGCGACATTTGGCGACCGTGGATCGCCTGTTCAAGATAGGTCGCCATATCTGCAAAGGTCCGGTCCCAGTCCAGACGTGACAGCATCTGATCCGCCTCGTCCCGCCACCGCGCGGGATCGTCGCGGCTGATCAGGGCTTGTTCGCAAGCGGCGATAAACTCGACGGAACCGGCGGCGATCCGGACCGCACCCAGGTCACCATAATGGCGCACCACATCCCGTATCGGCGTCGAGACCACCTGAACCCCGGCAGCCAGATATTCGGGGGTCTTGGTGGGCGAGATGAATTGCGTGGCCTCGTTCATGGCAAAGGGCATCAACGCCACATCCCAGCCGGACAGGTATTCCGGCAGCATTTCATAGGGCTTCTGTCCCAGCCAATGGAGGTTTGGCGCGCGCGGCAGATCCTCGGCCGAGATCTTGGCCAAGGGTCCGATCATCACGATCGACCATTCCGGGTGCGTCCGTGAGAGCGCCGCTACAAGCTCGAGGTCCAGCCTTTCGTCGATCACGCCGTAATAACCCAGCCGCGGGCGGGGCAATGCGGCCTGATCCGTGGGATCGCGTGCAACGTCTCGCGCGCTCAGAAAATGCAGCCTATCGACCGAAGACGGGAAGGGATGGATATTCGCGTGTCGATGTGCCTTGGCCTCCCAAATGGAATAGCCACCGGTAAAGACCACGTCGGCCGCCGCTAGTAATTCGTCCTCGGCCGTCTTCAATTCCGCAGGTGCAAAGCGAAAGGCTGACAACTCATCCATGCAGTCATAAACCACCGCCGCCGCCGCCTCTACATCTCGCGCAATGGGCCACATCATGGGGGTATAAAACCACAGCAGCGGCCGTATCGTGCCGGTCAGGGACATCATCTGGTTCAGCAATTCCTTCAGCGCCCGCGCCTGGGCCTCGGGCGACCATGAGGACGGCAGGCGCGGCCGGACCGACTGGACATTTGTGCCGACAAAGGAATGGAACTCTAGAAAAGGCAGGTGATGATCGACCGGGATTGCTTCCTCCCAGAAGAACAGGCGGTATTGCCGGGAAAAACGCGTCATCAGGTGCTGCGGTCGTTGCAGCACGAAGTCCCAGCGCAGATGCGAAAAGCAGATCATGGTCGGCGGGCCGACAAAAGGCAGGGGAATGTATTGGGTGACTTCGTTCATTGCAGCCTCCGCGCGGCTTTGATGTCGTCGAGCGAGGCTGCAAGGAGCGCAATGCTGGGCCTCCAACCCCATCGTTTCAGTGCTGCCTCCCGTGGGTTGTACTCGAAATGGTGACGCAGCAGATGGTCGAGCGAGGCGGCGAATTCTTCGCCTTTCTCAGCTATCAACCCGCCCTCCGGCGGCACGAATTCCAGTCCGCAACACAGCCGCGCATTGGCCAAAACCGGCAACCCGGCCAACTGGTATTCAGTCAAAATGGCTGGCGCGCCATCTTCCTCTCCGCAGACGAGCCCTACCCGGGCTGATCTGGCGGTTTACTTCGTGGTGGCTAACGCCCGGCGGGCCGACGATCTCGACATCCAGTCCGCGTCGAGCCACCGTTTCGCGCAATGTCCCAGACATTTCCCCATAACCGATCACCAAAAGCGCGCTGGTTCCCGATCGGCGTTCGAGGACATCAAAGAGAATGTCGTGTCGTTTGTAAGGCTGAGCACACGCGACGTAGACAATGTCCCGGTCCTTGGGCGCGTCTGTTGCAAAGAAGGTTTCGCCCGACGCGAATGCCGGGCCGATCGGCAAAACCAAGGTCCGGGCGGCGGGGATACGTTGCTCAATCTCGCGCGATTGCCACGCGGCACCCGTCAGGAACAGGTCAAAGCGATGGGCAATCTCGTCGGGGATCCGCAGCGCAGCGGCGTCAATGGAATTGTAGATCTTGACCGAAGAGGCACAGGCATCCAGCAGCTCAGCATCGACGCCAAGACCCCAGACGCACAGGATATCGGGCGCCCCGACCGCGCGGATGAACGCCACCGCGTCGCGCGAGCCGTAGGGGGCGGGATGGGGGTCGGCGCGAAAGACACGGCGCAGAAGTCCGGGGCGATCGGGAATGCCCGAGAACTGCCCGATCTCGCTGTCGGCCTCGCAAGCAGCACCTGCAAAGGTCCAGATCTCAGCATGATCGACTAGGCCGCTTGCCACGGCGGCCAATGGCAGCCGTTCCAGATAGCCGCCGGACACGCGAATCTTGTCGCGGGCAGCAGGTGCAGGAAAAGCCTCGACGCCTCGCCAGATATCATTGCTGGCCTGTCGCTCGTGCGGATATGGGGGGACCCGGCTGCAGAAATCGGAAACTGCCACGATCCATGCCATCTTATGCAACCCCAAATCAGATGCTCGTTTTGACCCACACGGGCCGCCACCGCGGTATGGACGCTCTTTGCGGCGGGGTTGAGAACCTTGGCAGGCGCGCTTTGTTCCCGCCTCGGACGATCCACTCGCAAGATTGGGGGCGGAGATCTATTGCGAGCGTTTCTAAGGGGATTGCGGCAGCAGCAGGATGCATTGAGGGGAGATCGGCCCTGGGATGTTTGCCACGTCTCGCGCCTTGGGAAGCGTCGTTACCTATTGTGCGGTATCCAACCTGTTGGCGGGGGAATATAGCGCTGGAAAGCGCTCTCATTATCGATCAATTCCGGCATCATCCGGGGTCATCCCCCGCTGCCCCGTTTGCCCAAATCATGTCCTACCATGGTCAAACTTCTCGGAGAGTAGGGGGGAACGGGCCATGGAGGAGCGCGGGGCCAAGGGGTGGGCGTCGCGCGACGGCATACTCTTTGGCCAGGGAGGACTGAGCACCCGGTCGCGGGGTTCTTCGTAACCTAGTTTGACGTAGAAGGCCGCTTCCTCGGAGTTTCCAGGCCCCGCTTCATAAGCCTTCTCCGCATAGCCTCGCATGGCGGTAAGCAGCTTCCGTCTTGTCTGGGGAACATTTTTCTGCCGTTCATGTTGCTAAGCAATTGGTTCGGGGGACGGCTACAGGTGCACGCGGGGGAAGCTATTGGAGCGTGATCCGATCATTCCGGCCCAGCCGCCGGACATCGTGCGCTTGGCGGCGTGGCTGCTCGTCGTGGCACTGATCCTGGCCGGGCTATACCTCGGGCAGGACGTGCTGATCCCGCTGGCCATCGCATTCCTGATCAGTTTCGCGCTTAGTCCCCTTGTTGTCTGGCTGGGCCGGCGCGGCTTGCCCAGGGTGCTGTCCGTAATCATCGTGATGGCGACGGTGGTGACGCTTATTCTGGGCCTTGGATTGCTGGTCGGCTCGCAGGTGCGGCTGCTTGCCGTGCAACTGCCCACCTATCAAAGCACCGTCCGCACCAAGATCGACGACCTTGGCGAAACGATGAAGGGCCCCGGAATATTCGACCGCGCGATGGACATGATCGACACCGTGCAGAAAGAGGTCGAAGAGGCCGTCGCCCAGAACCAGGAAAGCCTGCCCCAGACCCGCGTTCAGGTCGTGCCCGCGCCGCAATCTCCACTTCGGACAGCCATCGCCTGGCTGGTCCCGGTGCTGGCGCCGGTCGCCATGGCGGGCATCGTGCTGGTCTTTGTGTTCCTTGCCCTGCTGGACCGCGGCGATCTGCGCGACCGGTTGATCCGGATGCTGGGCGGAAACCTGCATCGCTCGACCGATGCGATCGAAGAGGCAGGCAGTCGGATCTCTCGATACCTGTTGATGCAGCTTGTGGTGAATGTCACCTACGCAATTCCGATGGCGCTGGGGCTGTGGCTGATCGGCGTGCCGGGCTGGATCCTGTGGGGAACACTGGCGGCGGTCATGCGCTTCATCCCCTATGTCGGGCCGATGCTGTCGGCGATCTTTCCGATCACGCTGGCCTTCGCCGTCGATCCGGGCTGGAATATGGTACTGCTGACGGTGGGCCTGATCGTCATTCTTGAACTGGTCAGCAGCAATATCGTCGAGCCGGTGCTGTATGGCACAAGCACCGGGCTGTCGGCCCTGTCCCTGATCGCCGCCGCGACGTTCTGGACCGCGCTTTGGGGGCCGGTCGGGCTAGTCCTGTCGACGCCGCTGACCGTCTGCCTGCTGGTGATCGGGCGGAACCTGCCGCAATTGCAATTCCTGGATACCCTGCTGGGATCGACCCCGGTGCTGGACGTGCCAACCCGGATCTATCAGCGCCTGATCGCCGACGATCCCGAAGAGGCGATCGAGATTGCCAGCACCGCCATCGACGACAGTTCTATCCTTGAATTCTACGACCGGCATGGCATCGAGGTTCTCCGCCAGGCCAGCCATGACTTTCTGACGCAGGCGCGCGCGGAACACCGTTTGCGCGTGGTCAATGGCATGGACGTGATGCTGGATGATCTGCGCGAGGAGTATCCCGCGCCCGATCAGCCGAAAGGTCCGGCGCGCGTGGCCTGCATCGGCGGCAAGTGGGAAATCGACAACGTGGCTTGCGAGATGCTGGTTCATGCGCTGGCCTTCCAAGACATCAGCGCCCACCAGCGCCCGGCCGGCGTCCTGACGGCGCGATATCTGGACAAGCTGGACCTGAGCGATGTCGAGATCGTTTGCCTCAGCTATTTCAGTCGCGGGCCCGAGCTTTCGGCGCGGTCCTTCTGCCGCCGCCTTCGTCATCGCTGGCCGGGGATCAGGATCGTGCTGGCGCTGTGGAATCCGACCGAGCTTGTCGAGGAAGATGCCGGTTTCGACAAGCTTGGGGCCGACGCGGTGGTCACCTCGGTGGATGAGGCCGTCAGGCGCATCGAGCAGATGCTCAGCCCGGAACTGGCCCGCCAGCGTCAGGTCGCGCCCCGCCCTGAAAATGACGATCAGCGCGTCGCGGCGCTGCGCGAAACCAAGGTGCTGAACGGTCAGGCGCGCGAAGAGCTCGACGCGCTCGCGGCCCGCGCCGCCGAGGTTTTCGACGTGGAATTCGCGGTCATCACGGCGATCGACGCCGAGCGCGAATTCATCATCGGGCAAAGCATGGACTTGCCCGGCGAGGTGACCGAGGACAGCAGGAACATGATCACCCTGCCGCGCGAGGATGCCGTCTGCGATCACGTGGTTTCAGGCGACGACACGCTTGTCATCCATGACACCCAGCGCGACCCGCGCTTTGCCGACAATCCGGCGATCAACCTTTGGAAGACACGCTTCTACGCAGGTGCCCCGCTGCGCACGACCGACGGATTGGTTCTTGGAGCCCTGTGCCTGCTGGACGCCCGCCCCCGCGATCTGGACGAAGGCGAGCTCGAGTTGCTCAAAGAGTTGGCCGCCGACGTGGCACAGGCGATCACCGGGCAAGATGCCAGCGAAGACGGACCCAAGGACGACGCGGAAAATTCCGCCACGACCGGACAGCGCGTCCCGAAGTGACGCCCCCCGGGAGCCCGGACCGGCCATCATCGCAGGCTCCTTGGTCGAAGCGCGCGATCGTGCCAGTGCTGTAACATCAGCCCGCCAAATGGATGCCGCAGAAATTCCCGGCGGATCAGCAGCGCGATGATTGAGCGGCGTCAAGTTAGACAGCGATTGAAAGCTTGCGCACGACGATGTTGTGCGGGGTGCCGTTATCCTCCGACCGGTTGGCAAGGGTCTGGCAGTTCCGTGATCAGCCGGTCCGGCGTCATGGGAAAGCGGC